>CAYGXT010000081.1:1905-9624 GCA_964353695.1 uncultured Myxococcaceae bacterium | reverse complement strand
CGAGACCTCGAGACCGTCGACACCTCGCTCAAGGCCGCCGAGACCGGACACCTGGTGTTCTCCTCGATCCACACCAACGACGTGGCGTCGACCATCACGCGGCTGGTCTCCTTCTTCCCAACGGAGGAGCAGCCACAGGTGCGTGCGCGGCTGGCCGAGAACCTGAAGGCCATCGTGTCGCTTCGGCTCCTCGTCAACAAGAAGGGCGACGGCCGCGTACCGGCCATCGAGATCATGCGCAGCACGCGCTCGATCCAGGAGTGCATCAAGGACGCATCGCGCAACGCGGAGATCACCGACTTCATCGCGCGTGGTCGTACGGAGCAGATGCAGACCTTCGACCAACACGTGCTCGACCTGCTGCGCGCGAACAAGATCTCGATCGAGACCGCCCTCTCGGCAGCGACGAATCCCGATGACTTCCGGACGCGCCTCGCCTTGGATGGCCCCCTCTTGGAAGACGATGACCGCGGCGAGAAAAGTCTCAACCCGTTCGAGACCGACTCGGACGAACGCTTCTGAGAGAGCCCCGGAGGCCCTGCTTGAGCGAGGGGAGCGAACCCGTAGCGACAGCGACCACGGGCCCGTCCGCGCGGGACGAGGATGCCTCCGCCCTGCTCCGCAGCGCCGCGCAGCGCGCCTGCGAACGGCAGCCCGGTGGCCTTGCCCTCGTCTTCCTGATCGAAGCGCAGGGCTCCGCAACCCCTCGGCTCCGAGCCGGCGCCGGTCTTTCCAGCCCGGAGGCCGCCCGCGCTGCCGGCGCGGCGCTGCTGCCCGATGTGCGGGCCACGCTCGAGGCGGGCGGGAGTCGCCTGCTGCCGGCACCTCCCGAGCTGGGTCCGGCCGCGCTGGGCGGAGTCTTCGTCGTGGCCCTCGAGTGGAGTGGGCGATGCCTGGGCGCTCTCGTGGCGGCGGGGCCCACTGCGCCGACCGACAGCGTACGGAGTGACCTCGAGCGCCTCGCCGCGCGGCTCGCCGAGCGCATCGATCACCAGATGCTCGAGGCCGAGATTCTCGCCCTCCAGCAGCAGCTCCGCGACCGAGAGGATCAGATGAAGCGCAAGGGGGAGGAGATCCTCGAGCTCTCCGAGGCTCTGTTCGCACAGGACATCGAGCTGCTGCGCAAGGGCGAGAAGCTCGGCAAGGTCGAGCGGCTCAAGAACGACTTCCTCGAGAAGATGTCGTGCGAGCTTCGTACGCCCCTCAACAGCATCATCGAAGCCATCATCGCGGTCCTGGCCAACGAGAACGACGCCCTCTCGGACTCGGCCAAGCAGGGGCTGCGCTGCGCTCTCGACGACGGCACCTCGTTCCTGCGGACGCTCCAGAACATCCTCGACCTATGGCGCGTGAAACAGGGAGAACTCCCCGTGGAGATCCATGAGGTGAGCTTCCGGGAGGTGGTGGACGAGGCGATCTTCAGCGTGCAGGACACTCTCGCGGGCAAGGACATCCAGATCGAGAGGAGATTCGACGAGCCGTTTCCGAAGCTCCGGACCGATCTCGTCAAGCTGAACCAGATCCTGTTCCTGCTCCTCGACAACGCCGTCAAGTTCACGGAGCGCGGGCGGATCGAGATCCGCGCGGAGGTCACGGGAGGCGAACTCGTCTGCGCCATCCAAGACGAAGGCATCGGAATCTGCCCCGACGATCAGCAGTTCATCTTCGATGCGTTCTATCAGGTAGACGAGCCCAACTCGACGCGCTTCCGGGGAGCCGGTCTCGGCCTCGCGCTCGTCCGGGAGCTGGCGACCCTGCTCGGCGGAAGCCTCGCAGTCTCGAGCGAAATCGGCCGCGGCAGCACCTTCGTGTTCCGGCTGCCGGTCCAGATCGCGAGCTGAGGGCTACTCCGAGATCGTGTCCGGATTCTCGTTGTTCGGGTAATCGGGCTTGATCAGCCCGGCAGCGATCTCGCGCAACGCCACCACCACTTCCTTGTTGCCTTCGCTGCCGACCAGCGCGCGGGCGCCCTTCTTGATCTGCTTGGTCCGAATGGACGCCATCTGCACCAGATGAAATCGGTTCGGGACCTTCTCGAGGCAGTCTTCGACCGTGATACGGGCCATCGGTGTGGAACCTCGTGGCGGCTTTCCGGGGATCCGCAACGTACGTCAGGAACTCACTTTCGCCAAGACGAGACGCCAGCCACGAAAAGGAAACCCCGGCCGGCATGACGCCGGCCGGGGTCCGAAGTGCCTTCCCGAAGGAAGATCTACCCCTGCTTCCGCTTGGATCTAGCCTTCCATCGCGGGAGCGGCTGCCGCCTTGCGGCGGCGGCGGGTAGCCTTCTTGCGAGTAGCCTTCTTGCGGGCAGCCTTCTTCCGGCCGGCCTTCTTGCGGCCAGCCTTCTTGCGACCGGCCTTCTTGCGGCCAGCCTTCTTGCGCGTTGCCTTCTTGGCGCCCTTCTTCCGGGTCGCCTTCTTTCGAGCTGCCTTCTTCCGAGTCGCCTTCTTTCGAGCTGCCATTACTGGGTCACCCCCCTGAATGTGATCTCGAGTGCTGGAGCAGCTCTGCTCCGGGCCCGAGTGAGGTGCCTTTGCACCTCTGAATCGACGGTCGAAAACCTTGACGACCGGCGACTCACGGCCCCTATCGGAGTCCAGAACCCGCGACTTGACGGCAAATCACTTGCCTTCCCATCGCAATCCGCGGCACTAGAGCCACTGTTGCGACTGACCCTACCATCAGATTTTCAGGGTCGTCAAGCGAGAGTTGCAAAAAAAACAGCTGGATGGGGCCCGGAGCTGCGAGCAACCAGCTGGATCTCGAGAGCACAGAATGCTCAAAACGCAGGCGTGCAGCCCAGAAACGCCCAATTCCCGCCTCACCCTACACGTCAGAGCGACGGCAGAGCGAGCCGATCGGGACTTGGAAAAATTCTCTTCCTGGAGGGTCGAAAGTGCGGGCTACGGGTCGACCACCCGCCGGCTAGCGCTTGCCTTCGCTCGGCTTGCAGCCTCGCTTCGCGCCGGCAGTGCTGCCTTCGCTCGGCCTGCGGCCTCGCTGCCCGCCCTTGCTAGCGCTTCCGCTTGTGGCGTGCGCGCTTCAGGAGCTTCTTCTTCTTGTGCTTGCGCATCTTCTTGCGGCGCTTCTTGATGACGCTGCCCACGGGCTCCCTCACGCTGTTCATCCGGAGTGCGGGCGTGATTTACGGAATCCCAGGCCCGAAGTCAACCTTTCGGGGCAACGCCGGCCACGTACTACCTGCCCCCGGCACCCTCGGCGATGCCCAACCGCTGGCGCGCACGGCCTAGCCAGAGGTTGAAGAGGTGGCGACGGCGCAGGAATCCAAGGACCGGCCGCCGTCGCTGCCCGAGGCGGCGAAGCTCGGCCTGCGCCGAGGCGCTCGCCGGATCGATCATGAGTGCCCGCCGCAGGTAGCGCAGCCCCTCGGCCTTGAAACCGAAGGCCAGGTGGACACGTGCGAGATTCAGGTAGAGATCGGGATTGAAGAACTCCTCCTTCACCGCGGCGCTGCAGAGCTCGAGGGCCTTGTTGAACCGGCGATCGACCAACCCGATGCAGAGGCCGTAGAAGGACTGGTAGCGGGCATTGTCCCGTTGCAGCGAGTGCGCCGCGCGGAAGTGCTCGAGCGCGGTGCCGGGCTGCTCCGCCCGCAGCCACTCCTGCCCCTTCTGGAAATGCTCGTCAGCGCTGAATCTTGCGTCCATAGGGGCCCCCTCGGCGAGAGCCATCGGTGACAGCCCTCACGTTTTCACCTATGACTGAAGCAAGAATCGGGCCGATTTTACCCCAAACGCAACCAGGCAGCCAACTGCCGGCGGTTACTGCTCTTCGTACGGCGAGGCGAGGCCGGCCGGAGCGCTCGCAATGATGGGACCGTGCCTCGAAGCACGATTTCGTAACCCGAGCGTCAGAATCCCGGCGCCCACGACGAAGATCGAGATCAGCGCTCCAGCAGCCCGGCGCGTTCCGCCGCCACGAACTCCTCGCGCAGCCGGGCGTAATCCTCTGCCGTGAAGGGCCGGTAGTGAGTGTCGCCCCGCACGCGCCAGAAAATCGGCTCGCCGGCGAGGCGGCGGTAGTCGAAGTGATCGCGCTTCAGGTTTCGGACCAGGATCTTCGTCGTTCCCGTGTACTCGAAATCGTCCACCACCCGGACGAAGTCAGGGAACCACTTGCGGTCCATCCCTCCCTCGCGCACCTGCCGCTCGCAGAAGTCGAAGAACCTCTGCGGGTCGAAGCGGACGCCGGGACGGAGCTTCAGGGCCGCCATCACCAGCTCATCCGAGACCGCACACGGCACGCCGTAGGCCGTCGCCAGGACCACGTCGGGATGCTCACCGACGAGCCGCGCCACCTGCGCCGCCGAGAAGTTCTCGCCGTCCTTGCGGATCCAGTCGTCCGTGCGCCCGTCGAAGTAGAGGAAGCGCCTGCCGCCCTGGACTAGGACGTGTCCGAGGTCTCCCGAGTGATAGACGCCATCGCGATACTTCGAGCGGTTGGCGTCCGGGTTGTCGAAGTAGCCCTGGAATAGGCCGGCGTCCGGCGCCACGCGGCAGATCTCGCCTACACAGTCAGCGTAGTTGAGGATCTTCGCATCGGGACCAAGCTCGACCGGCGGGCACTCCCCGCCCCGCTCGTTCAGGACCTTCACGTTGGCGTCGGTGACCTCGCCTACGCAGCCGCGCGGGTCGCTCTTGCGGCGAAAGGTCGAGATGGCGGCTTCGGTCGAGCCGTAGAGTTCGAACATGTCCTCGAGACCGAGCCAGCGCATGAAGCGGTCGATGTCCGGCGGGGCGGCGCCATTGCCGAGGGCGTACGCCAGCTTGTTCCGCGGATGTCCCGCAACCTCGGCGAGGATTCGCTCCTCGTCGCCGCCGTATTGCTTTTCGAGAGCGCCGAGGATGTAGTGGACGGGCTCGCCCACGTAGTTCCACCAGGTGATGCCGTGCCGAAGGACGTCCGGCACGAACTGGCTCGCGCTGAAGCGCTCGCGCAGGGCGAGACGAGCGCCTACCCGGAACGCCGGCTGGAAGCCCAGGAAGATCGAGTTCGAGTGGAACAGCGGCATGCAGGCGTAGCCGCAATCCTCGGGACCGAGCTCGAGGTTGGTCGACACCGCGGCGCCGATGGCGAGAAGCTTGAAATGGTTGTTCTGGATGCCCTTCGGAAGCCCTGTCGTGCCCGAGGTGTAGATCACCATCAGGGGATCCTCGGACTTGACCTGCACGTCGGGGGCGGCCAGAGACACGTCTTTGCTCCCGACCTCGGCATCGAGGCAGTCGGCGAGGTCGGGGCCGGCATAGGTGCTCCGATCCTGCTGACGCACGACGAGGATGTTCTCGGGAGCCACGTGCTCGAGCAGACCGCGAACTTTCTCGAGCTCCGGCAGGAAGCGCTCGTCCACCACCAGCAGGCGTGCACGCGACTGGTTCAGGACTCCCGCGAGCGTCTCGCCGCGAAGTCCGGTGTTGACGCCGAAGAGCGTCATCCCCGTGTAGCCGCAGGCGCCGTAAAGCGAGAGCAGCTCGAGGTGGTTCTCAAGAAGCATCGCCACGTGGCCGGGCCGCGACTCGCCGCACTGCCCGAGACGCCGCCGCAGCAGATGTGCCACACGGACGCATTCGTCGCGGTACTGGCGGTAGGTCCAGTGGCGGTCGTGCTGGATCAGGAACTCACGGTCGGCGAGCGCAGGATGCCCAGCACGGGCCTCGATCTGCGCGCCGAGCGTGAAGGGAGCGTCGATGGTCGGGGGAGCGGCCTTCACGGGTTCTCCTGGTCACGGATTCGAATCGGGTCCGCGATCCTATCAGAGCCCTCGCCGCTCGGGATCAGTGCTCGATGATCTCGAGGATGTAGCGCTTCTTCTCCTTGCCACTGGCCGCTGCCATGAGGGTCCGGATGGCCGAGGCATGGGCTCCTCCCTTTCCGATGACCTTCCCGAGATCCTCCTTGGCGACCCGGAGCTCGAGCACGTGGGCATGCTCCCCGATCACCTCCTTGATCTGGACCTCATCCGGCTTGTCCACCAGGGCCTTCACGATTGCTTCAGTCAGCGCCTTCATCCCGCCTCCCCTTCGCAGCCGGCACCCCGGCCAACGCCATTCTAAGCAATCGTGATGAGTTTGTGACTGAAACCTTCGAAATCCTGCTCAAATTGCAGGCCTGCCGACTCTGCCGGGAGCCACGCCGCTGGCAGGCGAAGCTCGACACAGCCGGATACCTCGGCATCAGAACGCTGTTCCGGGTCTGGCTCTGCTAGCTGCGGCGGAGCGAGGCTCCAACGACCACGATGCCCGTGCAGAGCAGGATGAGGCCAGAAGGCTCGGGAACCGCGCTCGCACTCGACGACCACGTGCCGGGTGTACCAAGGGTCCACGCCGCAGCGCCGTTCTGCGCGCTGGCGTTTCCGGCGTCCAGATTGAAGTCGGCGCTCAAACCGTCGATGCTGAAGCTGGAGATGAAGTGCGTCAGAAGGCCATCCGAGAATCCCAGGCGCCAGAAGCTGATGTCGCCCGCCGCGTCGGTGCTGACCATCGGCGTGAGGTAGAACCCGCCCGGAAATACGCTCGTGATGGGAGCATGATTGTCGGCGAAGTCGTTGAAGACGAAAGAGAGGATCTGCCCGCTGATATCAGCTTCCACCAAGTTGGGCGCCAACGCGCTCGCCACGGTGAAGGTTCCATGGACATAATCGTTCGTAGTGTAGGGATTGCTGGCGCCCACGAAGGTGTTGAACAGCTGGCCCGTGTACTCGTAGATGACGTTCGCTCTGGCGGTCGGGGCGCCAAAGACGAGCGCGCAAGCGACGGCCGCAACGCTGATCGGCATCCAGAAGGCCCGTCGAAACCCGGACTGGTCAGCGCGATAGTGGTGCAACAAGGGGGGTCTCCTTCCGGTGCCAATGCCCGGTCTTCCGAATTGCCTTCACTATAGCAACAACCCTCAACGACTTGCCAAGAAAAAGAAGGGGAAATGCCCCCACAGAGGAATTATCCCCCGGGGGGCATCAAGGCCGAGATTCAACCAGGCCAGACCCTACGCGTCAGCCCGGGCCGCTGTGCGGCGGCGTCCGGAGACGCCGAGGCCCGCCAGGCCGAGCATCGCGAGCGTCAGCGTCGCCGGCTCCGGAATCGCCGCAGCGTTGCTCGCCGAGAACGAGAACACGCCACCATTCTGGTTGCCCGTCCACGTCCACTCGCCGCTCGTCGCGTCGCGGTCGCCAGCGCCGTCGATGTCCAACAGGCCATCGCCCGTGAGCGTGAGCGCGTGGTCCGTGCGACCGGCTCCGATCGCCACGGAGGTCACCGTGAAGCTGTAGCTGCTCCCGCCGGCCGAGAAGTCCCAGAGCAGGCTCGGGCCCGGAAGCGGGTCGAACGTGAGATCGTGGAAGAGCGCGAGCGTGCCGTCGAGACCGGCAAAGTCGCCAGTTCCACCGTTCACGATCGCGTTGTTGCCGCCCCACGACGCCGTACTGGCGAAGTCGATGCCCGTGTTGTTGGAGAGATCCGAGCCGAGCGGCGAAACACTAAACTGCTTCAGGCTGCCGAAGGAAATGGCTCCGTCCACCGGCGTGGCACCAGCCGCCGCGGCCAGGGTGAGCAGCCCCATCCCGCATGCAAGAGATACCGCAATACGCTTGAGCATGACCTTCTTCTCCTCGATGGGTTGTCATCGCGACCACTCGACGAGCGCCCTGGGGGGTCCAGAACGGATCGAGTCCCTGTCAGAAGAAGAGTGCCTACGCACCGCAAA
>CAYGXT010000081.1:0-1895 GCA_964353695.1 uncultured Myxococcaceae bacterium | reverse complement strand
CGTGACGACCGCTTCCGGACGTTCCGCGCGCAAGAGGCGTCGATCAGGCTGCGACGCCCAATGCTTCAGGGGCATGCTGCATCTTGAAATCAGCCGGGCCCCGCGGTCTCCACCAGCAGCCGCGCACGCTCCTGGGCCGGCTGCTCGAGGCCGACGATGCGGTGGGCGATGCGGCCCTGCCCGTCGATCACGAACGTGGCCACCAGGTGCGCCGGCTCCTCGCCTGCCCTCCGGATCACGCCGACGCCGTAGCTCTTCAGCACGGCCTCGACGTCCTCCGGCTTGCCCGTGAGAAAGGACCAGCTCTCGAGGTCTGCACCGCGCTTCATCGCATAGGCGCGAAGCAGCTCCGGCGTGTCGCGCTCGGGGTCGAGGCTGATGGAGACGAAGCGCGTCTTCGCGCGTTGCTGCGGTGTGAGCGCCCGCTGCACGTCGACCTGGAGTCCGGTGAGCACGGGACACGGCCCGGTGCAATGGGTGAAGATGAAGTCGAGCATGACAGTCTTGCCGCGCAGGTCCTCGAGCGCGACGCTGCGGCCGTCCTGGTCCGTGAGCCTGAAAAGTGGCGCCACGTCACGCTCGGCGATGGCGCCCGCGAACGTCGGCCCGGAGGCCTGGCCCGCCGCGCCCGCCTCGCCGTCCGCCAGGATCTCCGCGCCCAGGATGCGGTAGCTCTGCTCCGGATGTGCGAGACGGAAGCGGATCTTCTGGCCCGGCGCGAGCGTCGAGAGCAACGCCACGTCGGGCATGTCGAAGCTCATGGTCATGGCGGGCATCAGGCCGGGGATGTCCTCGTGTGCGATCACGATCTGTTTGAGGTCAGGCCGAACCTCGAGCACGACGCCTACTCCCTCGTAGATCTTCTCCCCTCCCACTCCGCAAGCGAGCGCGAGTGCGAGGAGCGTCGTGGTCAACAGGGGCCAGCGCAGCAGGCCCGGCGTCATCGCACGTCGGTTCCATAGGTCTGCTCGAGGTAACGGACGATGTCGGCGGACTCGAACATCTCGACGCCGGAATTCGGATCGACGAGGAACGGCACCATCATCCGCTCGGAGCGCTCGATGAAGGCCTCGCGACGCGGGCTGCCCTTGCCGACGTTGTGGAGCAGATACGGCAGCTCGAGGCTGCAGAGCGCCTCCCGCACCAGACGGCAAAACGGCGAGGACTCGAAGCTCCAGAGCTCCAGCGGCTTCGCAGGCGCGCGCGACGGCAGGGCCCGCATCCCGAGCCCCGGCCGCAGTCCCGACGCGAGCGCGAGCGTTGCCTGCGTAACGAGGCCCGGCTGCAGCAGCGCCGGCACGCGACCATCGCCGTAGGCCTCGAAGAGAAGCTCCACGATCTCATCGGACTCGTACATCTCCTTGCCCGTGTTCGGGTCGACGAGGTACGGGAACTGCTGCTTTCCGCCGCGCTTCTCGAGCTCGGGCCGGAAGCGGCGGCCGCCTTTCGGGCAAGGCCAGATGCGCGCATCGAGGTCGAGGATCGTGAGTGCCTCGCGCACCTTGCGGCAAAAAGGACAAGCCTCGAACTCGTAGAGCTCGAGGGGCTGCTCGGGGCGCTTCCCGAGCACTCCGACCGTGACGCCCGAGCCCACACGGGCGATCGTGGCGAGGAGCGAGCTGCCGACGTCGAGGAAACGCTGCATGAGGCCTCCCGGCGCACGATGGCGCCGATCGAGAAGGTTAACCAAGAGTGCCGCGCGCGCCCGGCTCGACTCTGCTCACGAGAAAAGGCGCGGCACCAGCAGCAGGCTGAGCGTCGTGATCACGATGACGCTGGCGAGGTCGAGAGCGAGCCCTGCCGCGGCCATGCGCGGCAGCGAGATCCAGCCCGTACCGTAGACGATGGCGTTCGGCGGCGTCGCGACGGGGAGCGCGAAGCCGCAGGATGCTGCA
>CAYGXT010000080.1:0-9666 GCA_964353695.1 uncultured Myxococcaceae bacterium | reverse complement strand
GACCAGGCCTTGCTGCCCCTGCGCTTCGAGACGTTTCACCGTGCCCTTTGCACGCAGCGTGTCGCCGGGCCAGACCTGCTTCATGAAGCGAACGCCGTAGGAGCGCAGCACCCCATCCCCGAGCCAGTCGGTCAGCAGCCGGCCCGTGAGGCCCATCGTCAGCATCCCGTGCGCGAAGACCGAGGGGTAGCCCGCCAGCTTCGTCGCGAAGGTCTCGTCGTGGTGGATGGGGTTGAAATCGCCGGAGCCGGCGGCGTACTGCACGATCTGCGTACGCGTCAGGTTCTCGACCAGCAGCGCCTCGCGCTCCTGCCCTTCCTTCAGCTCGTCGAACGTCAGCTTCGGGTTTGCCATCACTGCTCCACCGCCTTCTCCGTGAGTACGCTCACGCTCGTCGTCGTCACCACCAGCTCGCCCTTCTCGTCGCGATACTCGGACACCGACTCGCTGAAGCGCAGCGAGCCGCCGCGCTTGCCTTCCTTCGTCCAGGTCTTGCCGGGTTTGGTCGCGACCGTCAGCTTCATGCCGGGGCGGATCGGCTGGTGGTATTCGAAGCGCTGCTCGCCGTGGAGCAGCCGCGCGAGACCGCCGCCGCTTCGTCCTCCGGCCTCGCCACCCGCCTGCGCCACCGGCGGCCTCGGCTTCGGCGCCGGGATCTTGCGGATACCCCGCAGACCAAAGTCCGGGTTCCAGTGGGCCGACGAGATCGCGAACGTCGGCGGCGCGATCACGCCTCCGAGGGGTGTCGTCTTCGCGTGAGCCTCGTCGTAATAAATCGGATTCGTCTCGCCGAGCGCGCTCGCGAAGAGCAGGATGCCCGTTCGATCGACGTGAAATTCGTGGTCCTCGGCCATTCGTTTGCCTCCCTCCCGGCGCGCCCGATGCGGCGCGGGAGCGCTCAGTCTACCCGGCAGGACGCTCGCGGGAAGGGCCGCTACGGCCGCCGCTCCGCGGCCAGGTGGAACAGACGCCGGGCCGCCTCGCCAAGCGCTGCGAAGCGCGCGTCCTGCGTCTGTCCATTCTGGAAGCGGAAGTAGATCTGCTGCAGCACGACGCCCATCTTGAAGGTCCCGAAGACCAGGTAGTACGGCACGAGCGCGACGTCGCGGCCTGTGCGCTCGCCGTAACGCGCAATGGCCTGCGCGCGTGTCCCGAAGCCGGGTGTCTGCGTCGGCATCGCGTTCATCGCCGGCGGCATCTCGCCCGGATCGCCCCAGAGCGCGAGCAGCGTGCCGAGGTCCGCGAGCGGATCGCCGATGGTGAACATATCCCAGTCGTAGACGGCGACGCAGCGTCCTGGGTCGTCCTCCGCCACGGCCATGTTGTCGAGGCGCCAGTCGTTGTGCAGCGGCGTCGGCGCTGGCGAGACCGGAAGTTGCTCGAGCAGCCAGCGCACGAGTTCGTCCGCGACGGGGTCGTCTCCCGTCTTCGCTCGCTCGAAGCGTCCGGCCCAGCCCGTCACCTGGCGCCGAAGGAAGCCATCAGGCTTGCCCATGCCATCCAGGCCGAGAGGCTTTGGATCGACGGCATGGAAGTCGACCAGCGTGTCGACCACCACCTCGCCGAGCTTGCGGTTGGCCACGGGGTCGCGGCCGCCGCCAAAGATTTCCGGCACGGAGCCACGGACGACGACGCCGCGGCGGCGCTCCATCACGAAGAACGGCGCCCCGATCACCGAGGTGTCCTCGCAGAGGAAATAGGCCCGCGGCGCCAGAGGGAAGCCCCGCCAGAGGCTCGAGAGCGCCCGGTACTCGCGCACCATGTCATGCGAGCCGGGCGCTACCGGCCCGAGCGGCGGGCGACGAAGCACATACTCGACGGCGCCCGGCCCGTTGCCGAATCGGAGCAGGTAGGTGAGGTTGGCGTGCCCGCCGCCGAACTGCTCGATGCACAGGGGGCCCTCCGAGCTGGGCAGTCGGCCGCGAAGCGCTGCCGCAACGGCCGCAACATCCAGCGCCTCGCCGGGGCGGACCGGAATGACGTCCGAGGGGCTGGTCGGAGGGGACGTGATTTCCATGGCCCGCGTTTTACCATTGAAGGGAGCGCTCCGCCCGACCCCCGCAGGCCGGGCGACACCGACAGGGGAAGGAGACCGATGGCCGAGGGCAGACCGCCGAGGCGGACGCGAGCGCTCACGGCCCAGGGGGCTTCGAGCCGGGAGCGCATCCTCGAGGCCGCTGTTGAGCTGATCTCGGAGCGTGGCTACTCGGCGACCTCCGTCGATGCGATCTGCCGCCATGCAGGCACCGTCAAGACGGCCCTCTACTGGCATTTTGGGAGCAAGGAAGGCCTGCTCACCGCCGTGATCGACCGCGTCGCGTCCGCCTGGATCGACGAGATCCAGAAGAGCACCTACCAGGTCGGAGAGCCTCGGGAGCGCCTCTCCCGCGCACTCCAGGGCCTGCGTTCGATCGTCGAGGAGCGCCCGCAGCTGCTGCGGCTGCTGCTGGCCATCCTGTTGGAGCGGGCCGGTGAGGACAGCGAGACGCGTGCTGCGCTACAGGCCGTCTTCCTGCGCGCCCGGCGCGCCGTGGTGGAAGGCATCGAGGCGACGGTGCCCGGCCTGCGGGATCCTGACCTGATCGCGCAGACCATCTTGTCGCTGGTGCAGGGCGCCCTGCTGCTGCGGCAGGTGGATCCGCAGGGTGCAGATCTCGACCGGCTTTTCGGAGAGCTGCAGCATACGGTCCGCCTCGTAATCGCCGACCGCCGGCGGGAGCCCACGGCTTGAGGGAAGAAGCCCGTGTCGAGAGCGCGTTCTTCGCGCGCTCCGCCTCGAGCGTGCCGGGTCGATCCCCCGCGACTTTCTCGAGAAGCGGCCGCCGCGTTTCCAGGGGCGCGGACGCGGCAGCGCGTCGCGCCGGCGTCCGGGAACGCAGGCAAGCGACTCGGCGGCGAAGCCGCGTGCGGCGAGCTCCGGGGCAAGGGCCACCAGCACCGCGCCGTCACGCCCCGTCCACTGCCAGCGCACGCCGGCCTCGTCGAGACGCTCCACGACCTCGGGATGCGGCATGCCGAAGCGCCCCGTACACGGCGCCGACGCGATCGCCAGACGGGGCGCGACTGCGGCGAGCAGCGAAGCGATGCTCGATGTGCGGCTCCCATGATGCGCGAGCTTGAGCACGTCGCTTCGAAGCGAGGCGCCGGACGCGACGAGGCCCTGCTCTGCCGCCGCCTCGACATCGCCGGGCAGCAGCAGGCTCGTATTCCCGACCTCCACGCGCACCACCAGCGAGCGGTTGTTGGAGCTTTCGGGCGCCGCATAGGGCGGAGGCCAGAGAGGCGTCACGCGGAGATCTCCGATCCAAAGCGGCGCGGTGCCGGCCCCGACCTCCTCCACGGAGACGGCCCGTGACCTCGCCGCTTCGCGAATCTCGGCGAAAGCAGGATCGCTGCTCGCGCCCGGAGGGACCCACACGGCTCGCACCGGCAGCCCCCGCAGCACCGCCGGCACCCCGCCGCGATGGTCCGCGTCGCGTTGGGTGACGATCAGCAGGTCGAGGCGGCGGACGCCCAGAGCCGCGAGGGCTGGCAGCACGGTGATGCGGCCGAGATCGAGGCCGTCGGGAAGAGCGAGGCCCGCGTCCACCAGCAGCGTCGCCTCGCGCCCCTGTACCAGGGTCGCATCGCCCTGCCCCACGTCGAGAAAGACGGCGCGCGGCGGCTCGGGGTCGATCGCAGCCGGGCGAGCGAGCGCCAGCAGCAGACAGGAGAGAGCGGCACAGCCAAGGCGCGCTGTCAGCCGCCGCGCCCGCACCGTCACAACGGCAAGCGCGGAGCACGCCAGCAGCCGGCCCGCTCCCGGCACGGCCGCTGCCGGTAGATCCGGGGTCCATACCGCCAGGCGCTCGACTGCCGCGCAGGTCCAGCTGGCCAGCTGCGCGCAGACAGAAAGAAGGACACCGCGCGTTGAGCTCTCGCCGGGGACGGCGGCCACTGCGGCGGCGAGCAGGGCCGCTGGCAGCAGCACGGCGCCTGTCCACGGCACGAAGAGCAGGTTCGCTGCGATCCCCGCCGGGGCGATGACACCTAAATGCGTCGCGGCGATGGGGGCGGTGGCCGCGGTCGCAGCCGCCGAGGTGGCGAGCAGCTCGCGCAGGGCCGCACGCAGTCGCTCTGCCCGCGTGCGGTCGCCTGCGAGCACCGCTTCCTCCCGGCGAAGCCCCAGCAACGCCGCACTCGCGGCGAATGACATTTGCGGACCGGCCTCGAAAAGGGCCCCGGGGCTCGCCACCAGCACCAGGAAGGCGGCCGTCGCCAGCGCGGCTCGCGCGCGCAGCGGGCGACGCCGGGCGAGCGCGAGGGCTGCGGCGCCCACGACGACGAGCGAGCGCTGCACGGGGACCTCGAAACCCGCGAAAAGCGCGTAGAACGCGGACACGCCGAACGCGAGACCGAGAGCGGCTCTGCGCACATCACGGCCGGCCGCGAGAAGCGGGACACGGCGCAGCACGCTCACAGCAGCGGCGTAGGCGAGCCCGGCCACCAGCACGAGATGAAGCCCCGAGACCGAGAGCAGATGCGAGAGGCCGAGTTCCTGGAAGGCGAGACGCGTGGAGGCGGCGAAGCCGGCTCGGTCGCCGCAGGCGAGCGCGCGCAAGAGTTCACCGCCGGAGCCTTCTTGCGAGAGGCGCTGGCCGGTCCGTGCGCGGAGCTGCTCGAGCCATTTCGCCGGAGCCCCCAACGCGCCGCTGGCTCGCTCCTCGATCCTGCGCGCGAGCAGGAGCGGATCCACGAGGCGTGCCAGGGCTCCAATGCCCGCGCGTGCAAGCGCATGGGCACCATCGTTCGCGCCTGGATTGCGCGCACCCGGCGGGGCCTCGAGGACGACGCGCGCGCGGATCCTGTCTCCGGCCGAGAGATCGGCCAGCAGATCCGCTTCGCGGCCCTGGAGCCTCAGCGCGGCAGGGGCTGCGCCCTCGTCATCCGCCGCTACGACATCGCCCACATCGAGGCGTATCCAGCCCGGCCGCGCGCTGCGCGCGACGATGCGGCCTTCGAGGGTTCGAGCGACGGCGGTAGCGGGACGGTCGCTGGCGGCGCGCTCGAGGCGCTGAGCGAGAGCGCCTCCGCTCGCGGCAAGCACGGCAACCAGGCCGAGGGCGAGGCGAAGCCGTGGCCTTGCGATCACGGCAGCGCTCACGGCGAGCACGGCGCCAGCGAAAAAGACTCGAGCGGATGCCCATCCCGCGTCGGCGAGCAGGAGGCCAGCCATCTGAGCCAGCACCAGACCGGGCAGCGCAGCCGCCAGGAGAGGCTTCTCGAGCTTCGGCAAGCGGGAGTCGCTCCCGGGACCGGGAACGCTCGGACTTTAGCGCATCAGTGGACGACGCGGTTCGGATCCGGCGCGCTCTGCTCCTGGATTCGGCTCACGAAGGTGGAGAGGATCTTCACCGCTTCGTCCACCTTCTTCAGCTCCGCTGCGAAGCCCGCCATCATGCGCTCGATGTCGGCCAGGTCCCGCTGGCTTTGCAGCAGCACCTCGGCACGCTCCTGATGCATGGCCGAGGCGAGCGCCATCCCGGTCACGGCGCCTCGACGCGCCTCCGGGGTCAGTGCAGCGCTGTTCGCCACGAGGTCGCCTGCCAGGCGTTCGGCGACATCGCCGGCGATGCCCAGGCGCTCCAGCTCGCGGCGCAGCTCGGCTCGGCCGGAGCCCTCGGGCGGCTCGGGCGGCCTCGTGCGGGCGCTCGTAGCAGCGGCCTTGCTCGACATCGCAGCTCCTTCCCCGCGCACCCCCGCGGCACGCACAGCTGCGGAATGAGCAAGAACGATGCCACGCAAAGCCGGCCGTAGGCGGCCCGCTAACTGCTCTAGCCGGCAAAGAAATCCTGCCGGCGACGCGAGCGGCGTGCGGCCGCGCAGCGGGCGGGAGATCCTAGGTATTTCCCTCGATGGGGAGTTCGCTTCACTGCCTCCAGGTCTCGGGGACACGCGCCTGATCCGCCTCGGCGCTGAGAACCTCGGAATCCCGCCCGAGATCAGCCAGCAGGCTCTGCAGCCGCGCACGCTCCCGACCGCGGCTCGACGGGCTCCCGTCTCGGGCTTCCTCGACCGCTCGACGTCGCCCGTCGAGGCTCGCGAACTCGGCGCGCCACTGGGCCTCGCTGCGGCCGCCCCGGATCAGACCCTGCTCCACGAGCTGGTTTGGCCGCAGCCGCACCAGGCCCTGCGCGGCGTCGATCTCGTAGGTGAAGTGGTTGAAGAAGGAGAGCCCGAGCAAGCCGACGGAGAGGCTCGGGCTCACGCTCGCCGGTACCCCCTCGACCCGCGCGCCGCCAAGATCGACGCTTTCGAGCGTCACGACCGGATGCTCGACGACGCCGTTGGCCGTGGCGTAGCGCACGCGGCGCGTGTCGGGCCCGATACGGATGCCGAGCTCTTCGGCGACGGCCTGCGGTAGCAGCACGTCGGTGGCCCCGGTGTCGATCAGGAAAGGTGCAGTCACGCGGTCATTGAGCCGCACGGGCACGATCATGCTCGTACCCGCCCGACCGACCTCCACGGTATACACCGACGAGGCTGCGCTGCTCCGGCGCGATGCCGCTGCGAGCGCCGGAGCTGCGCTTGCGCGAGACAGGGTCCCAGAAGTAGCCGCCCTGCTCGCGGCCCCTCTCTCCGCGGCACCGCGCTGCTGCGCCGGCACCTCGTGGAGCTCGGTCGTGAAATGCAGTTCGCCGCTCGCTTCGACCCAGCGATAGACCTCCGCATGAGAGACTGCTGCTGCGGCAAGCCACAACACGACGGCGCAGCCCAGGGCTGTGCGCATCCACGCACCTCCGCCCCCCCGTCCCATGGATCGGCGGAGCCCGCGTGCGGCTTGATGCCTGCTTCGCGAAGCTGCGCACGCGCTGCGTACCGGATGCGTACGAGCGGCTTCAGTCCGCCGATTCAGTCGGCAGATTCGGCGTCCGGCTCGGGGGCAGGAGCGTGGAAGAAGCCGAAGACGGTGCCTGCGTCGCGCACCGAGATCCCCGATACTGCCCCCAGCATCTCGACACTCGCCTCCCGAACCGCACGCAGCGAGCCGAGCTCGCGCAGCAGCGCGCGGCGCTTGCCGGGTCCGATGCCGGGAAGCTCCTCCAGGATCGACGTCAGCCCGACGCGCCGCCGGAGCGAGCGCTGGTACTCGATGGCGAAACGGTGCGACTCGTCGCGGATGCGCTGGAGCTGCAGCATCCCTCGCGATCGCGGCGGAAGCGCCACCGGATCCTTGCGGCCCGGCAGGAAGACGCGCTCGGCCTTGAGCCCACCCGAGCGCCGCACGCGCGGCGACGGGCCCTCGACGTCCCGCTCCTTGGCGAGTCCGATCAGATCCAGCGAGAGGCCCGCATCCCGCAGCACGGCGCTCGCGACGCTCACCTGCCCCTTTCCGCCATCGACCATCAGCAGATCCGGCAGCGGCTCGGTCTCGAGCTTTGCGACGCGGCGTCGAAGCACCTCGCGCAGGCAGTCGAAATCGTCGCCACCGGCGGCGTCACGGATCCGGTAGCGGCGAAAATCGGCCTTCGCCGGGCGGCCGTCCTCGAATACGACGCGGCTCGCCACGGGCAGCACCCCGTTCAGGTTCGAGACGTCGTAGCATTCCACCCGTCGCGGGAGCCGCTTGAGTCCGAGCCTCTCGCGTAGCTCCTCCTGCGCCCCCGCCACGCTCTCGCGCGCGTCGAGCCGTCGCGCGAGGCCAAGCTCGGCATTGCGCGCCGCCATCTCGACCAGATCGCTCGCGCTGCCCCGCCGCGGCGCCCGCAGCGCAACCCGCCGCCCGGCCCGCTCGCGCAGCAAGGCCTCGACGGCGCCGTCATCCTGCACGGCCACCGGCGTCAAGACTTCGCGAGGAACCTGCCGGCCCTGCGAGGAGCCGTAGTACTGGCCCAGGAACGAGCTCATCACCTCCCCGTCGTCGAGCTGGACATCGACGAGCGCGTAGCTCGCGGCGCCTGTAACGCGCCCCTCGCGCACAACCAGCACCTGCACCTCGACATCGTCGCCGCGACGCGCGAGACCGAAGACGTCCCTGTCCACCAGCTTCGGCGCCACGATCTGCTGCCGCTCCACCGTGCGCTCCACGGCCTCGAGCCGGTCGCGCAGGCGCCCCGCGTCTTCGAAGCGCTCCTGCGCGGCGGCGCTCTGCATCCGCGCGCGCAGCTCGTCAGCGAGCTCTTCCGAACGGCCGCGCAAGAACAGGATCGTCCCTCGCACCAGCTCCCCGTAGCCCCCCTCGTCCACGCGTCCCACGCAGGGTGCGAGGCAGCGCTGCATCTCGTTCTCGATGCACGGCCGTCCGCGCCGCGCGTAGTCACGAAAGACCGGATCGCTGCAGGAGCGGAGCGGGAGGATGCGGCGCAGGTTGGAGACCGCCTCGCGCATGGACTGGCTCGACGTGTAGGGACCGAAGTACTCCGCGCCGTCGTCCCGGAAGCGACGCACGCCGGTCAGACGAGGCCACGGCTCCCGCGGATCAAGGCGAAGGGCGAGGTACTGCTTGTCGTCGCGCAGCTTGACGTTGAAGGGCGGCCGGTGCTGCTTGATCAGCTCGTTCTCGAGCAGCAGCGCATCCTTCACGCTCTTTGTTACGACCACGTCCACGTCCGCGATGCGCGCCACGAGCAGAGGCAGCTGCGGACGCCCGTCGCCGCCGGCGGAGAAATACGAGCGCACCCGCACGCGCAAGCTCTGGGCCTTGCCAACGTAGAGCACCCGACCCCGGGCATTCTTGAACAGGTAGACACCCGGCGAGGTCGGCAGCGTGCCCACGCGCTCGGCCAGGCGGGTCGTCATCCTCTGCTGAGGCGCTCGGCCTCGAGCGCCCGGATGCGATCCCGAAGCTCCGCCGCATGCTCGAAATCGAGCGCCTTCGCGGCCTCGGCCATCTCTCGCCGCAGGCCCTGCAGCAGTGCCGGGAGCTCATGCGTCGGGATCCCCGCCTCGGGCTTCTCCGTGGGCAGAGGCACCGTCACGTAGTCGGCCTCCCAGATCGAATCGCGCAGGCTCGAGATCTTCTTCACCACGCTCTGGGGCGTAATGCCGTGGGCGGCGTTGTAGGCCTCCTGGATCGCCCGCCGGCGCGAGGTCTCGGCGACCGTCGTACGGATCGAGTCGGTTTCGCGGTCGGCGTAGAGAATCACCCTCCCGTTGACGTTGCGCGCTGCCCTCCCGATCGTCTGGATCAGCGAGCGCGCCGAGCGCAGGAAACCCTCCTTGTCCGCATCGAGGATGGCCACCAGCGCCACCTCCGGGATGTCGAGACCCTCGCGCAGCAGGTTGATGCCGACCAGCACGTCGAAGACGCCCTGCCGCAGCTCGCGGATCAGCTCCATGCGCTCGATGGTCTTGATGTCGCTGTGCAGATAGCGTACGCGCACGCCATGCTCGGCGTAATAGTCGGTGAGCTGCTCCGCCATCCGCTTGGTGAGCGTCGTGACCAGCACGCGCTCGCCTTGCGCGGCTCGCTCGCGCAGCTCACCCAGCAGGTCGTCCACCTGCCCTGCCGCGGGCCGGATCTCGAGCTTCGGATCCACCAGTCCCGTGGGCCGGATCACCTGCTCTACCACCACGCCCTTGCAGTGCTCGAGCTCGTAGGCTGCCGGCGTAGCCGAGACGTAGCATGACTGTCGCACACGCTGGTCCCACTCCTCGAAGCGCAGCGGCCGGTTGTCGAGGGCCGAG
>CAYGXT010000079.1:0-9710 GCA_964353695.1 uncultured Myxococcaceae bacterium | reverse complement strand
ACCACCTGGGTGTCACGATCCAGGCCGACATCATCAAGCAGAAGCTTCCGGAAGGAAACGGCGGCTACAACGATCCCGAGCTCAAGGGATTCGGCAAGACCAGCAAGCTCGTCTACTCGAAGCTCACGACGAGTCACCCGATCGATCTCACGCGCTACCAGGTGGCGAACTGCTACATGGGCCGCGCCGGGCTGATCAACTCGGGCGGCGCCTCGGGCGAGCACGACCTGCTCGATGCCGTGAAGACGGCCGTCATCAACAAGCGTGCCGGCGGCATGGGTATGATCTCCGGCCGCAAGGCGTTCCAGAAGCCGATCAAGGACGGCGTGGCGCTGCTGAACGCGATCCAGGACGTGTATGCCTGCCGGGAGATCACGATCGCGTAGTCTGTCCCTTCAGCGCACTTCGAAGCGCACGGCATCGAGCGTGCTGCCCGCTGCGTCGACCAGCTCGAGCCGATGTCGTCCGCGTACCGGCTGCCACAGCCCGAGGCTTCCGGCCGCGCCGAGCGGCGCGCCGTCGAGACGCCAGCGAAGCTGCGCGTCGGGCGGATCACTCTCGAGGAAGACGCGCTCCCTATGCTTCGGAATATCGGGATCGAGGGCGATGATGCTGCCCTCGGAGGGGGAGCGGATGCGGCGCGGGCGCGGGGCGGAAGCCAGCTCTTGGGCGGCAGGCTCGGTCCCCGCCAGGTACCACTCGCTCTCCCGTAAGACTACACCATTCGGTGTCTCCGGCGCGAGGCTCGGTCGTGCCTGGTGCAGGCCCTCGATGATCTGGAGCCAGGCCGGCGCCGCGCCGTCCACCCCCGAGACCTGCCACATGGGCTCGCCCGAGAAGTTTCCGACCCAGACGCCCACCGTGTACTCGGACGAGAAGCCGATGCACCAGTTGTCGCGCATGTCCTTGCTGGTGCCGGTCTTGACCGCTGTCCACACCGGCGTCGCCAGCGGGCTCTCGAGGCCGAAGGTGGCGCTGCGGCTGGAGCGATCCGAGAGGATCCTGGCCACGAGGAAGCTCGCAGCCGGCGTGTAGACCCGCGTGTCCTCGCCCGCCGCGTCGTGAGTCCGCACGCGTAGCGGGCTCGCAAGCCCCCCGCGCGCGAGCGTCCGGTAGGCGTTCACGAGCTCGGCGAGCGTCACGTCGGCAGAGCCGAGGGCCACGGACTCGCCGTAATAGTCGGGCCGTCTCAGCTCCTCGAAGCCCAGCGCCGCAAGCCGCGTGACGAAGCGCTCGACCCCCACCTGCTGCAGCGTACGCACGGCCGGAACGTTGAGCGACGAGGCCAATGCCACGCGCGCGGTCACGAAGCCGCGAAACACATGATCGTAGTTCTCGGGGCGGTAGATGCCCGTGGCGGTCGCTACCTCGAGCGGTGAGTCTTCGAGGTGCGAGGCCGGCGTGAGGAGCCTGTCTTCGAAGGCGAGGCCATAAAGAAAGGGCTTGAGCGTCGAGCCGGCCTGGCGCCGGGCGCGGACGCCGTCTACCTGCGGCGCGGCGGAGAGATCGAGGCTGCTCCCAACCCAGGCAAGCACATCGCCCGTCGCATTCTCGACCACCAGCACCGCGCCGTCGCGCGCGTTTCGACCCGAGAGCCCGAGAAGCTGATCGCGGAGGGCCTCGGCGGCCAGCCGCTGCACACCGGCGTCGAGTGTCGTAGACACGTCTTCCTCGGTCCCCTGCGGCAAAAGACGCGCGGCAAGGTGTGGCGTAAGCCGGATCGGCGACGTCACGAGCGGCGTTCGTGCAAGGGCCTCCAGCGCACGGGCCGACGCGACCGACGGCGTCACAACGGAACCGGCGCGCAGCGCGAGCTCGCCGGCCCGTGCTGCCACCCGCGCCGGCTCCGCATTCGGTGCACGCAATAGCGACGCGAGCACGAGAGCCTCGCCCGCGTCTACGCCATGCGGCTCCTTGCCGAAGAGGCCGCGCGTCGCGGCCGCCACCCCCTGTAGCTCGCCGCGGAAGCTCACGTGATTCAGGTAAGCCTCGAGCATCTCGTCCTTCGACCAACGCGACTCGAGTGCCCAGGCTGCCGTGATCTGGCGCAGCTTTTGCAACATCGATCGACCGCCACGGCCGCCGGCGAGATCCGGCCGCAGCAGCGACGCGAGCTGCATCGTGATCGTGCTGGCTCCCCGGTGCCGTCCGTGCACCAGCGAATCGCGGGTGGCCGCGGCCAGCGCACGCAGGTCCGCACCGCCATGCTCGCGGAAGCGGCGATCCTCGGAGAGCAGCACCGCCAGGACGAGAGCCGGAGAAACATCGCGCAGCGCAGTCCACGCGAGACGTCGAACATGGGCGTCGACGCGCCGCTCGTCCAGCACGGCGCCATATCGATCGAGGAGCCGTGCCTCAGAGGGGCGCCAGGCCTTGCGGACCTGCTCGAAGGACGGCGGCCAGCCGCCAGGCCCGTCTCCCCTGCCGCACGCGCCGAGGACGAGCAGCAGTGCGCACGCGGCAATCGCGAGCCCAAAGAGGGGGCCGCGTGTGGAGCCAAACATCACGGCTCCACCACGACCGGAGCGTTCGGTGTCTCCGCGAACATCTCCGGCACGTACATCGCCTCTACGCGCGCCGGCGGCAGAGCGAAGCTCCCGTCCTGGCTCAACACCATCACGTACTCGAGCCGGAAGGGACCCTGCGGCAGCCACTCGTAGTACTGCGTGAAGGCTTCGGCGCTGCGCTCCACAAAAACCGGACATGGGCAGCGGGCCTCGGCCGTGGCGGTGTTCGCAACCAGCGAGCCGCCTCCGAGGCCGCTGCCGAGAATCGTTGCACCCGTCGGGATCGGATCTCGCACCACGACCCAGCCCACGCCGGTCTGCGCCGCGGCCTCGAGCGTCACCTTCACGACGTCGCCGCGCGAGAGCCGGCCGGCCTGCTTCTGCTGCAGCGGCTTCACGCTCTTCGCGAGTGTGAAGCCGCTCGAGACGGGCTTCTCGAGCGGCACGGCCGCAAGACTCTGGAGCATGGCCCAGGGCCGGCCCGGGCCGTCCTGACGCAGCCGGAGCTCCTCCGCCGCGGCAGGCCAGTCAAAGCGCGTGGCCGGCGCTCCTTCCCCACCCCACGCCAGGCGCCGAGTGACACCAGATAGCGTCGCCTCGACTGCGCCCGAGACCGGAGTGCTCTCGAAGGCCTTCGAGAAGCGAGACAGGGCCACCACGCCCCAGGCGTCGGCCATGGTGGAGTCCCAGGCGCCGCCGACCTGACGGCCGAGGGCGCCCCGCACGAGGCGGGCCATCTCCTGCGCCGGCGCAGCATCATTGAGAGCCTCGAGGATGACCCGCGCGGCATTTGTATCGGGCGTTGCGAGGAGCCAATAGAGATCGTCGCTCTCCTGCGTCGTAAACGAGAGTGTGGTGCCCTGCAGCACGAGCCGTGCGCGGAGCAGTGCACGCGCCTCGCGCAGCCGCTCGGCGCCGTGCGGGATGCCAGGCGTTCGCCGCAAGATGCCGATCCAGTCGAGCAGCGTGGACGTGGGCCAGAGAGCAGGAGTGGGAGAGATGCCGCCGAGCATGGAGGGCTTCGCGCGCCCGTAGCGGGCGAGGGCCTCCAGCGCCGCAAGCTTGCGCAACGGAAGATCAGGCGCGGGGATGACGGAGTCTCGCTTGAGCTTTCCCTCGACGAAGCGGGCGAGGGCGTCGAGCATGGCGCCCCGCGGAGCATCGGGGAGAGCGAGGCCTGCCTCGTTCGAGATCGAAAGCAGGTAGGCCGTGAGGACCGGGCTCCCTTCACGCAGCGCCGGGAAGAACTTCGCAAGGCCGTCCTCGTCGAGGAGCGCGGGAAGGCTGGCGACGAGCTCCTGCCAGAGAGAAGCGTCTTGCAGCCCGACGGCGCGTGAAACCTTCTGTTCGAGACAGCCATAGGGATACTTGCGCAGCAGGCGCTCGACGCCATCGAGCCCGTCGCCAAGCCTTGCCTTGACGGCGATCTCCACGCCGCCGCGGCCCGGAAGCGCAGCATTGGGCCTCTCGACCGCAAGCCGCAGCTCCGGATCGAGCACGGCAACCGTGCCCTGGAACACGCGTACCGGAACGGCAGGCACGACGCGCTGGCTGACGTGCAGCCGGTCGCTCTCCTTTCCGTCCGCCTGCACCACCACCTCCCAGTCGAGTGTCTCGATGCCGGCGGGAACCGTGACCTGCCATGCCACCTCGCTCGCCTGCTCGGCCGCGAGTCGCTGCGAGATCGGCGCGAGCGCTGTTGTGAGGCCCTTCACCTGCGCCGTTAGGGCGACGTCGAGGGCGTTCGTCGTGGTGTTGCGCAGCGTGAAGTGCGCGCGGAAGCGGTCGCCTTCGCGCACCAGACTCGGAAGCCCGGGCAGCAGCATCAGCTCCTGCGTCGAGCGGATCGTGGCGGAGCCCGTGCCGAAAAAGTCGGCGCCGGCCGTGGCCACGGCCGCGATGCGGAAGCTCGTGAGCGAGTCGTTGAGGGGAACCTCGACCACCGCACGCCCCTTGGCGTCGAGAAGCACGCGGCCCTGCCATAGCAGCAACGTGTCGAAGAGTTCGCGCGTCGGCTTGCGCCCGCCGCCACCGCCGTGGGGCAACGCCTTCAGGCCGAAGTGTCGCTTCCCGATCACGAGACCCTGCGCCGTCGACGTCGTCACTTCAAAGCTGCGCCGCCCCATCATGGCCGGGAGCAGCTCCCAGCTCTGGTTCGGGAGCAGCTCGAGTAGCGCCTCGTCCACGGCGGAGACCGCGATCTCAGCGCCTGCGGGGAGCTTCAAGCCATTTTCAGGGGAGACCTCGATCAAAACGCGCGCCTTCTCGCGGACGTGGTAGACCTCACGCTCCGGTCTTACGTTCACGTTGAGACGGCTCTCCTTCCAGCCGACCTCGATCTCGGCGATTCCGAGGCGGTAGGCCGGACGACCGAGATCGACCATCGCCGTCGGCTGCACATCGCCGGCGCGGCCGCGCACTGCCAGCACGGAGACGAAGATATTCGGCGCGTCAGCCCCCGTGATCGGAACCTCGACCACCGGATCGCTGCCCGAGAGCCGCACGACGAAGTGCTCGCCCACGCCGCTACGCTCCACCGCGACCAGCGCCGTGGCCTCTCGAAAAGGCATCCGCACCGAGAAGCGTGCCTTCTCACCGGGCTCGTAGGCCCGCTTCTCGGGCAGCAGATCCATACGATCGCCGTCGCTCGGCTCGAACCACTGCGTCTCTTCGAGTGCCAGCCAGGTCTCGTCCTGCGTCGTAGCCGCATTGCCCTGCGGATCGATCGTACGAGCCTCGAGCACGACGTTGCCGACTCCCTCGATCGAGGCGTCGCAGACGAGACGGCCGAGGGCGTCAGTCTTGCCCTCGCAGAAGCGCCGGAGTGCGCGCGTCTCCTCGGCGCTGTTGTAGGCGTAGAAGCCGCCGACTAATCGACGCCGATGTGTGTAGTATCGCTGCTCGAAGGCATCGACCGTCACCCTCGCGCCGGCGACGGGCTTGCCCGCGAGATCGAGCACGATGGCCACGCTGCGGATGCCCTCGGGCTTGCCCCAGCCGCCGCTTGCTTGCAGGCCCACCACGCGCGACGCGGGCCAGACAGGGACGCGGACGGAGGAGGTCTGCAGAGCGCCGGCCGGATCGTGCCAGGCAAGCTCGACGGCGAGCTCGCGCGGACGTCCGGCCGCGTCGACGTCGATCTCGGCGCGTCCCGTCCCGGCCGCATCGAGGCGAAGCGGCTTCGTCTGGATCTTCGCGGCGTTGCTGCCGGTTTCTGGCGCACATTCCTCGCCGTCGCAGGGCACGTCGAAGCCACTCTTTCGGATGCCTGGCTGCACCGCTCCGCGCGCGAAGGCGAAGCCGCGCAGGCCGGGTGCGTCGTCGAAAGCAAAGCTCTCTTGCAGGCGCAGCTCGCTTCGGAGCTCGACATCGAGGTTCGCTGCCGCCCCCCCGGAGAGATACTGGACGGCGACGTCCACGGGCACCGCGCGGGGAGCCACCAGCGGCTGGGCCGGCGCACGGAGCACGCCCCGCATGAAGGGAAGGCGGAACTCCTCGACGCGGAAGGAGCCGGTGTCGAGCTCCGGCGCCTGCTCCACTCCACTCCGGCGCAGCGAGACCTGCCACGCGCCGAACCGGCCGGCCGGGGGAACGCGCCACTGCGTCTCGGCCGAGCCGGCGGCGTCGAAGGCGACGGGCAGCGTGAATTCGGCGGAGGTTCCCAGGTGGCGGATCACGACCTCATTGGGCAGCTCGTCCGCCGCGGGGATCGCGAATCCGCTCATCGAGGGCTTTCGCAACACGTGCTTCATGTGCAAGGTCTCACCGGCTCGGAGCAGGGTGCGCGCGAAGACCGTATGCCCGATGAGCGGGGAGTCTCCCCACCAACCTGTCGGCACCTGGAAGCGCCATGCCTCGATCCCCTTCGTCCAGCTCGAGTGGACGAAGCCGAGATCGCCCTCCTTGCGGGCCGTCACCAGCAGACCCTCGTCGAGGTCGCTCCAATGCCCTTCTTCGTGCTCGCAGTGCTCGATCTTCCCCTCTGACGGAAGACCTTCGATCCGCGCCACTCCGTCGGCGTCGGTCTTGCCCTCCCAGCGCGTGGCGCCGTGGCAGTCGAGCACGCTGACGTTGGCCCCGGGCACGGGCTTCGCGTACGCGAGAGACGTCACCCAGACGAGAGACGAGTCGCGGCCCCAGGCGAAGTGGACGGCGAGATCCGTGACGAGTGCGCCGGCCGTTACGTACATCGGCCGCTGCGGATCGAGCAGACGATCGCCCAGGATCTTGCTCTCGATTTGTGCGATGTGAAGGCCGGGGCCGGCCAGCGGGATGCCGATCACCTCGGACTCTCCGCTCGCCTTCGGCGCCACAAGCGGGAGCGCGAGCTGGCGTACCCCCTGCGTATCCCGCGCGAGCAGCGGCTCGGTGTCGGTGGCCGTCTCGAGGCGGCGCAGCCAGCCGAGCAGCTCCGCGCCCGAGGGCTCGGCCAGGCGTACGGCGAGCGCGGGGAGAGTCTGCCCTGCGGCGGGGCCGAGCAGGCGCAGCATCACCTCGGGCTCGAGGGAGCGCAGCGTGACGGGCAGGGCAGGCTCCGCCTGCAGCTCTACGATGCCGAAGCGCGCCGGAAACTTCGCGAGCGGCGGATAGCCCGCCGTGCGCAGCTCGCGCTCGCCGGGCGCGGCCTTCGCCAGCGCGCGCCCCGTGTCGTCGCGCAGATCTTCCGGGATCTCGATCCGATAACGCGCGCTCGGAGCGAGCGGACCGCGGAAGCGCAGGCGCTCCAGCAGCGGATCGTCGTCTTCCGGATCCGCCCGCTCCGCCGGCACGCGCAGGGCCTGCTGCCCGGGACGCTCGAGCACGATCGCGACGCGGCTCGCTGCGCTCCACGACACCGGCGATGAGAAGATCAGCCGCACAGGCGAGATCGGCACGCAGTCGGCTTTCGGGCGCTCGCGGGCGCACTGCACCCGAACGTTGAACGGCGGCCGGACGCGGAACCGGAACTGCTGCGGCTCGGTCGTTGCGACACCGCTCGCTGTCGCAACGCCGGGGCTCCACTGGAGCACGACCTGAGCGTCGGCCGGGAAGCGCTGGCGCGCCTGCAGCACGAGCCACGTGGCCTTGCGCTCGGTCGGCGTCAGCGTGGCAAGCAGCGCCTCGCGCTCCGGGCCCTCGAGCGCCCGCACGCCCACGGCGTCGCGGCTTCCCGAGACCGAGAAGACGACGCTCTTCAGCACGGACTCGAGGACGGGCTCCGCGTCGAGGCGGAGCAGGAAGGCCTGATCGTCCGTGATGGAAGCCCCTTCCCAGGGATTGGTCTCGAGCACCGTTGGCCCCCCGCTCGAGAACGCGAAGCTCCGCGCTCCTGCGACGGGCCGCCCGGCGAGTGTCTTCAGCTCCGGCGCCAGCTCGAAGCGGCAGCGCAGGCCGGCGGGAAGGGGCGAGAGGAAGTCGTAGACCCAGCTCCGCTCGTCGATCCAGCGGGAGCTACCCGGTCTCGGACAATCGATTCGGAAGGGCGCCGTCGCGTGTCCTGGATCTCCGAACGGGACCATCGGCTCCGAGAAGGTCGCCGCGACCTGCTGCACCTGCTTCGCGGCGCCCTGAGGCGAGAACGACGCGACGCGCGGCGGCCCGGCCGCGAGCGCGGCGAGCGGCAGGAGGAAGCTTCCAGCCACGATCGACGCGAAGCAGTGGATCCGCACACGACCCCCCTTCTACGAGCTCGTGTACATCCTAATGCAGAGCGGATCGTCTTGTGCGCCTTCGCGAGGCTAGCAAGGGCGCGGAGCGCCCGCGCAGCGAGGCCTCAGGCCGAGCGAAGTGAGCTAGAGCGGGCGAGCGTCCCTAGGCCGCGAGCAGCTGCCGCAGCACGTAGTGCAGGATTCCGCCGTGCCGGTAGTACTCGATCTCGTCGAGGGTATCGATGCGGCAGAGCAGGCCGACGTCCTCCACAGCTCCACCCTCGCGCGTGATCCGGCAGCGCACGGTCATGCGCGGGCGTAGCTCCCGCTCGAGACCCTCGAGGTCGAAGACCTCCTTGCCGTCGAGGCCGAGGGTCTTGCGCGTGACGCCTTCCGGGAAGGTGAGGGGCAGCACGCCCATGCCGACGAGGTTCGAGCGGTGGATGCGTTCGAAGCTCTCGGCGATGACCGCACGGACGCCGAGGAGCTGCGTGCCCTTGGCCGCCCAGTCGCGGGAGGATCCCGATCCGTACTCCTTGCCGGCCACGATCACGAGCGGAACGCCCCGCTCCCGATACTTCATGGCCGCGTCGTAGATCGACATCGCCTCTCCCTCGGGCAGGAGCCGGGCCCAGCCGCCCTCGGTGCCCGGTGCGAGTTCGTTGCGCAGCCGCACGTTCGCGAGCGTGCCACGCATCATCACCTCGTGGTTCCCGCGGCGCGCGCCGTAGCTGTTGAAGTCCTTCTTCGCCACACCGAGAGAGAGCAGGTACAGCTCGGCCGGAGACTCCGTCGCGATGCTGCCGGCCGGCGAGATGTGGTCGGTCGTGATGCTGTCACCCAGCAGCGCCAGCACGCGGGCAGCGCGGATGTCGCGCACGGGGGCCGGCTCGCGCGTCATGCCGTCGAAGTAGGGCGGGCGCTTTACGTAGCTGCTCTTCGCATCCCAGGCGTAGACGAGGCTCGAGCTGCTGCCCACGGACTGCCAGCGAGCGTCGCCGCGGGACACGTCCGCGTAGCGCCGGTGGTACATCTCCGGCGTCAGCGCGGCGCGCAGCGTGGCCGTCACCTCCGCAGCGGAAGGCCAGATCTCGTGCAGGAAGACCGGCTTGCCGTCGCGATCCTCGCCGAGGGGCTCGCGAGTCAGGTCCTTGAGCAGGCTGCCGGCGAGAGCGTAGGCCACCACCAGCGGCGGAGAGGCGAGATAGTTGGCCCGCACGAGGGGATGGATGCGGCCCTCGAAGTTCCGATTGCCCGAGAGAACGGCTCCGACGACCAGGTTGCCGGCGCGGAGCGCAGCGTCGATCGGGGCATCGAGCGGCCCCGAGTTGCCGATGCAGGTCGTGCAGCCGAAGCCCACCAGGTTGAACCCGAGCTGATCGAGGGGCTGCTGGAGGCCGGCTCTTTCGAGGTAGTCGGCGACCACCTTCGAGCCCGGGGCGAGAGAGGTCTTCACCCAGGGGCGCCGCTTGAGGCCGCGCGCAGCGGCCTTCTGCGCGAGCAGGCCCGCCGCGATCATCACACCCGGGTTCGAGGTGTGGGGGCAGCTCGTGAGCGCCGCGATCACGACGTCGCC
>CAYGXT010000078.1:0-9766 GCA_964353695.1 uncultured Myxococcaceae bacterium | reverse complement strand
CCGAGGTCGTGCGCAAAGTCATCCGCGGCGTAGGCCGGCGTCCAGACCGGCGCCGTGGGATAGCTGGTGTAGCGGGGGCCCGGGCCCTCGTAGCGCGGCAGGATCGCCTCCGCGTGATCGAGATCGAGGGCGAAGACGTCCTCGTCCCGCTCGCGCTCGACACTTGCTCGCCTGGTATCGCTCATGGCAAGCGGAATGATCGCCGCCCGAGGGCAGCCGCACAATCCCCGGCCGGAAACGGTACGCTTTCGCCCGCATGACACTCTTCGGCCGCGGCTTCAGGCCGTTCTTCTTGCTGGCCGCGGCGTATGCCGTCGTCTTCGTGCCGATCTGGATTGGCGTGTTGTTCGGCTGGGTCGCGGCGCCGCAGTGGCTGTGGCTCAGCGCCTGGCATGCGCACGAGATGCTCTTCGGCTTCTGCGCAGCAGCGATCGCCGGATTCCTGCTGACGTCCGTACCGGTATGGACGGGCACGACCGCGCTGGCGGGAGGGCGGCTCGCGGCTCTCGTGGCACTCTGGCTCGCGGGCCGTGGGGCGATGCTGGCCGCGGGCCGTGCGCCGGCTCTCACCGCCGCCGTCGATCTCGCCTTCCTCCCCGCCCTCGCGCTGGCCATCGGGCCGCCGATCTACCGCGCCGGCGTGCGTCGCAACTTCGGCTTCCCACTTGCCATCCTCGGCTTCGCCGCCGCGAACGTACTGATGCACGCCGAGGCTCTGGGCCTCGCTTCGGGCGCTGCAGCCGTGGGGCTGCGCGCCGGCGTAGACCTGGTGGCACTACTCGTCGTAGTGGTCGGCGGGCGCGTAGTTCCGAGCTTCACGACCAACGCGCTGCGCCGCGCCGGCAGCGCCGAGCTGGCGAGCTCTCCGGCCTGGGCCGAGCGCGCGTCGGTGCCGGCCGTGCTGCTCTTCCTCTCGATCGACCTCGCGCTGCCGGCCTCGATCTGGAGCGGCTCCGTCGCAATGCTCGCGGCGACCGTGCTCGCCGCCCGCATGTCCGGCTGGCGCAGCCTGCACGCGTTCCGGGACCCGCTGCTCTGGTCCCTGCACCTCGGTCATGCCTGGGTCGTGGTCGGGTTCGCCTGCATCGCCGCATCCGATCTCGCGGCTGCCTGGCCGCGTAGCGTCGCCATTCACGCGCTCACGGCCGGCGCCTTCGGCAGCATGATCCTCGCGATCATGACGCGCGTCGCTCTCGGTCATACGGGGCGCCCCCTCGTGGCGCCGCGAAGTGCAGTCGTGGCCTACGGCCTCGTTACGCTCGCGGCTCTGTTGCGCACGGCCGGCGTCGCGGCGTTTCCGGCCGACACCCTTCCCGTCATCGCCTTCGGCGGCGTGCTGTGGGCGGGCGCCTTCGCTGTCTTCCTGGTGGGGTACGGGCCTCTCCTGATCGCGCCCCGCGTGGATGGCCGGCCGGGGTAGCAGCCACCGAGCGGCCGGTGGCCGCGAGGGCACCGCTACTCTCCGCTGCGGAAGGGGCAGTCATGAAGCAGATCCTGGAGGCCGCGGAGCGTCTCGGACTCGAAACGGAGGACCTTTTCCCCTACGGGAGCGACGTAGCCAAGGTCGAGCTGCGCGCCCTCGAGCGGCCACGCCCCCGATCGGCGCCGCCGCGCCTCGTGCTGGTCTCCGCCATCACGCCGACGCCGGCGGGCGAGGGCAAGACCACCACCAGCATTGGCCTCGCCGATGCCTTCTCGCGCCTTGGCCGCTCGGTCTGCCTCGCCCTGCGCGAGCCCTCCCTCGGCCCCTGCCTCGGCATGAAAGGGGGAGCGACCGGGGGTGGGGCTGCGCGCCTCGTTCCCTCCGAGCGCATCAACCTGCACTTCACGGGCGACTTTCACGCCGTGACGAGCGCGCACAACCTGCTGGCGGCGCTCGTCGACAACCATCTCCACTTCGGCGATCCGCCACACCTCGACGCGCGGCGCATCTTGTGGCGGCGCGTGATGGATATGAACGACCGCGCGCTCCGTAGCCTCGTGGTCGGACTCGGCGGCGATGGAGTGCCGCGCGAGACCGGCTTCGACATCACGGCGGCTTCCGAGGTGATGGCGATGCTCTGCCTGGCCGAGGGAGAGGACGATCTGCGCGCCCGTCTCGAGCGTACGCTGGTCGGCTTCGACGGGGACGGCAAGCCTGTCACTGCCGGCCAGCTCCGGGCAGCCGGCGCCATGCTCGCCCTGCTGCGCGACGCGCTGCGGCCGAACCTGGTTCGCACGCGCGAGGGCACACCGGCCTTCGTGCACGGCGGTCCGTTCGCGAATATTGCCCACGGCTGCAACTCCGTGCTCGCGACACGCATGGCGCTGCACCACGCGGACTGGGCGATCACCGAGGCCGGCTTCGGCTTCGACCTGGGAGCCGAAAAATTCTTTGACATCAAATGTACGAGCGCCGGCCTCGACACCGCCTGCGTCGTGCTCGTAGCGACAGTGCGTGCGCTCAAGATGCACGGCGGCCTTGGGCGCCGGTCGCTCGAGCGGCCCGATCCGGAGGCCGTGGAGCGAGGCTTCCCGAACCTCGAGAAGCACGTGGAGAACGTCCGCTGCTTCGGCGAGTCGCCGGTCGTGGCACTCAACCGTTTCGCCGCTGACACCGAGGACGAGATCCGTGTGGTGCAGCGCCGCTGTGCCGCGCTGAATGTCCCCTTCGCGGTCTCCGACCACTTCGCCCGCGGCGGTGAGGGAGCCCTCGATCTCGCCCGCGAGGTCATGGCCCACGCCGAGCGTCGCGTCCGCCCCTTCCTCCCTCTGTATCAGCCGGGCGACTCCGTCCCGCAGAAGATCCTCGCGGTGGCGCAAAAAATGTATGGCGCGCAGCGGGTCATCCTCGCGAAGAGCGCCGAGCGCGACCTCGAGGAGCTGGAGCGTCTCGGCTACGCCAAGCTTCCGGTTTGCATCGCCAAGACGTCCGGCTCGCTCTCCGACGATCCGCATTTGCAGGGCCGGCCTCGCAACTTCGACGTGCACGTGCGCGCGATCCAGATCAATGCCGGCGCCGGCTTCCTGGTGGTGCTGACGGGAGACATCCTGCGCATGCCGGGCCTTCCGAAGCGCCCTCTCGCCGAAAAAATCGACGTGCAGAACGGCGAGATCGTCGGCCTCCAGTAGACCGCGACCAGGCCTGCGAGCCCGGCTTCGAAGGCGCCACGCCCTATGCCGTCAGCACCACCTTGAGCACGTTTTCCTGATGGCCGGCGAAGATCTCGTAGCCGTGGACGCCCGCCGAGAGGGGAAGCCGGTGGGTGATGATACAGGTCGGATCGAGCCGACCCTGCTCGATCAGCGGCAGCAGGCGCGGGATGTAGACCTGCGGATTCACCAGGCCCGTTCGGACGGTCAGGTTCTTCATGAAGAAGAGGATCCACGGGAGCTGCACCAGCGGCTCGGCGACCACGCCGATGACGGCGATTCTGCCCCCCGGGCGCGTGAGTACCGCCGCCTGGGTGATCAGGTCGCCGCGTCCAACGGCCTCGATCGTGGCATCGGCGCCGAGGCCGCCCGTGACGCTGAGCACGTACTCCGCGAGGTTCGTCTTGCTCGGGTTCAGCGTTTCACAGCCGAGGCTGCGTGCGAGCTCGAGGCGCTGCTCGTCGGGATCGACTGCGATCACGCGCGCTGCGCCGCAGAGCCGGGCACACATTTGCGCGAACGTTCCCACGGGGCCGCAGCCGAAGACGACGACGGTGTCGCCCGGAGCGACCTCTGCGAGCTCCGCGCCCATGAAGCCGGTCGGAAGGATGTCCGTGAGAAAGAGCGCCTGCTCGTCCGAGAGCGAGTCGGGGATGCGAAATAGATTCGTGTCGGCGAAGGGGACGCGTGCCGCTTCGGCCTGGCCGCCCGGGAGCGAATGGCCGAAGCCGAAGATGTTGCCAGCGCCGCCGCCCTTGGTCGTGACGACGCAGCCGCTGTAGAGCCCGCGCCGGCAGGGCGTGCAGGTTCCGCAGCCTACCGTGCATGAGGCCAGCACGCGATCGCCCTTGCGTACGCTGCGCACGGCCGGGCCCGCGTCTTCGACGATGCCGATGAACTCGTGGCCGACCGCGAAGCCGGGCCGGGTCGTCGGGCTCTCGGGAATGCCGCCGTGCCAGAGATGAAGGTCCGAGCCGCAGATCGCCGCACGCGATACCCGGACGACCGCGTCGGTGTCCGCCGTGAGCTTCGGATCGTCGGTATCGCCAAAGCGAAAGTCATGTTTGCCGTGGTAGAGAATCGCTTTCATCGCATTCGCCTCCTGCATCCACCCCTCCGGGGGGGTGCTTCTTCGGCGGCAGCGTACCGCTTCAGGAGGCGGTGGCGAACGGCCGGCTCGCAACAGGAAACTTTGCAGAAAGGGAGGTTTGAAGAACGGGAGGAGGGCGGTCGGCGCGCCGCTCGCGCGGCGATCCGGAATCGTCCCTACATTGCCACCCCGAGGAGGCAGAGCGTGTCGCTACTTCGTTTCATCGGTCTCGACGGCTCGCGCGGCCGTGCCGGCGTGCAGGGAGATACCGAGACGGTGCGCCGCATTGCGGCCACCCTCGATGCGCTGCCGCCCGATCGCGCCCGCTACCTCGCTGCCTTTGCCTACGTCCTGGCGCGGGTCGCCGTGGCGGACCTTCGAATCGACGAAGCCGAGACGGCGAAGATGCGGGACATCGTGGCGGCAAACGGCCAGCTGCCGGAAGGCGCTGCCGCCCTCGTCGTGGAGATCGCGAAGTCGCAGGCGCGCCTTCTCGGCGGAACGGAGAATTACGTCGTGACGCGCGAGTTCATGAAGATCTCGACCCGTGAACAGCGAGCGGACCTGCTGCGCTGCCTGTTCGCCATCGGCGCTGCCGACGGCACGATCTCCGGCGCCGAGAGCGCCGAGATCGCCGCTATCGCAGAGGAGATCGGATTCACGCGTGCCGAGTGCAATGGGCTGCGCGCGCAGCACCGCGAGCAGCTCTCCGAGCTGCAGGGGCTGCCCGGAAGGTCGGGCCTGCCGGAATGAGCGCCGAGGCCCTGGCCTGGAGGCGCTGCAGTTCCTGCAAAAAGCCGATCCCGTGCGGCGCGACGTGGTGGGCATGCAACGTGTCGACCTGCAACCGCCCGCGGACGGGTCTCCTCTTCTGCACGGTCTCGTGCTGGGATGCCCACCTCTCCGTCGTGAATCATCGTGAGTCCTGGGCCGTGGAGCGCAAGGCTCCAAGCCGCGCGGAATGGGAGAGCGAACAAGCCGCGGAGCGGCGGAGCGCCGGCGCCGAGAGCTCCGCAGGCCCGCCTGCGCCGCGCCGCATCCTGCCGCGGTCTGCACCCAGGGCGCCGGACCCGCTGGAGCACGAGATCCTGATCGTGTCTTCGAAGCTCAAGGCGTACGTCCGCGGACGCTCGGGCTTCCATACCTCGGATCAGGTGATGGACTCTCTCTCCGACGCCGTGCGTGCTCTCTGCGACCGTGCCATCGAGAAGGCGCGCGAGGAGGGGCGAAGGACGGTGCTCGATCGCGACTTCGAGTGACACCCTACTTGCAGCTCCCGACCGAGCCCGCTGCGCAGACCCGCCCATCGGTCCAGATGGCGCCCTCGAGGTCGGCAGAGTCGAAGAGAGCGCCCGTGATGTCGGCCCCCTTCAAATTGGCCCCTTGAAGCTTCGCGTCGAGGAAGTTCACATGCTTGAGGTTCGCACCCTCGAGCCTCGCTCCCTGGAGATTGTTGGCGAATAGGTGCGCTCGCTCGAGATTCGCGCCGCGTAGATCGGCCTTGCTGAGGTTGCCGACCTGGAGGTCCACACCCTGGAGATTCGCCTTCTGAAGGTTGGCCCCGCTCAAGACCGCTGCGTGTAGAGAGGAGTCGGAGAGGTCGACCCCCTCGAGGTTCGCCTTCTCGAGCTTCGCGTAGGCGCAGTTGGTAGCGGGCTCGATGCGGCAGCCGTTGACGATCTTCGGCTCCGCATGCGAGAGGCTCGAGACGCCGACGCTCGATGCCAGCAGGACCATCGCGAAAACCAGGACTCCCATCTTTTCTGCTCTCCCTTTCGCGGGCGCGGGGGCCCGCAAACGCACTCTAGCGGCGTCTGACTCCAAACGGCGGGACTTGACAGGTTCAAGCGCAGATTGAAGCCTTTCCCACTGGCGCGAACTTGGAGGCCCGGATCCAAGGGCATGGACTAGGTCTGGCGCTGCGCCGGTTTAGGCGCGATAATTAATCGTCAGTGGACAAATTCATCCGTTGATGGAGGGCCTCGATCATGACCCGTCCGATGCTTCCTTTTCCCCAGTCCCGGCGCGGTGGCGCCTATGCCGTGGCTCTTGCCGTAGCGGCGGGGCTGTTGCTTTGCCCGGCCGCAGCACGCTCCGCGGAGACGCTCCAGGACGTGATGAAGCGCCGCGAGCTCTCGCAGCAAGACCTGATGGCCGCGGCGAAGACCTACGTTCCCACGGGCAAGCGCGACGAGTTCATCGCGTTCTCGTCGGGAGGCCAGAGCGGCCAGGTCATCGTCTACGGCATCCCATCGATGCGCATCCTCAAGTACATCGCCGTCTTCACTCCCGAGCCGTGGCAGGGCTATGGCTTCGACGACGAGTCGAAGGCGGTGCTGGCCCAGGGCCGCATCAACGGCAAGGACATGACGTGGGGCGACACACATCATCCGGCGCTCTCCGAGACCGCCGGCGACTACGACGGTCAGTTTCTCTTCATCAACGACAAGTCGAACCCCCGGCTCGCCGTCATCGATCTGAAGGATTTCGAGACCAAGCAGATCGTCGTGAACCCGGTCTTCCAGAGCGAGCACGGCGGCGCCTTCGTCAGCGAGAATACGGAGTACATCATCGAATCCGCGCAGTACCCCTCGCCCCTCGGCGGCTCGTACGCGCCCCTCGAGGAGTTCAACGAGAAGTACCGCGGGGGAGTCACCTATTGGAAGTTTAACCGCGAGAAGGGCCGAATCGAGCTGGAGAATTCCTTCGCGGTCGAGCTGCCGCCCTACAGCCAGGACCTCTCGGACTTCGGCAAGCTCGCGAGCTCAGGCTGGTCGTTCACCAACTCGTTCTGCTCCGAGCGCTACGTCGGCGGCATCGAGCGGGGCCGGCCTCCCTTCGAGGCAGGCTGCTCGGCCAAGGACACGGACTACCTGCACGTCATCAACTGGAAGAAGGCCGAAGAGCTGGTGAAGGCCGGCAAGGCGAAGAAGATCAACGGCTTCCCGGTGATTCCGCTCGACGTCTCCGTGGCCGAGGGCATCGTCTTCCTGATTCCCGAGCCGAAGAGTCCGCACGGAGCCGACGTCACACCCGACGGGAAGTACATCGTCGTATCGGGCAAGCTCGACACGCACGTGTCGGTATACAGCTTCGAGAAGATCCAGCAGGCCATCGCGGCCAAGAAGTTCGCGGAGAAGGATCCCTACGGCCTGCCCGTCCTCGACCTGAACGACGTGCTGCACACCCAGGTGAGCCTCGGCCTCGGCCCGCTGCACACGCAGTACGACTCGAAGCCGGGCATCGCCTACACGTCGCTGTACGTCGACTCGATGGTCGCCAAGTGGGACTACATCAACGGCAAGCTGCTCGACCGGCTGCCGATCCACTACAACATCGGCCACATCATGGCGATGCACGGCGACACCGTGAAGCCGCGGGGCAAGTACGTGGTCGCGCTCAACAAGCTCGCCATCGACCGCTTCAACCCGGTGGGTCCGCTGCACCCGCAGAACCACCAGCTCGTAGACATCTCGAACGACAAGATGCAGCTGATCTACGACATGCCGGTGCCTCTCGGCGAGCCCCACTACGTGGTCGCCATCGAAGCAGGCCTGCTGAAGCCCATCGTGCGCTACCCCGTCGGGACCAACAGTCGGACGGACGAGCTCTCACCGTTCAAGACCAAGGCCGGCGAGGAGAGAATCGTCCGCACCGGCAACAAGGTGGAGGTGTTCGGCACGCAGATCCGGTCGCACCTCACGCCGGAAATCATCGAAGTCGATCAGGGCAATGACGTGGTGATCCACCTCACCAACCTGGAGCGTGCCGAGGACCAGACCCACGGCTTCACCATCAGCAAGTACAACGTGAACGGCTCCTGGGAGCCCGGGAAGACGGCCAGCGTCAGCTTCAAGGCGGATATTCCGGGCGTGTTCCCGTACTACTGCACGGAGTTCTGCTCGGCGCTGCACCTCGAGATGGAAGGCTATCTGCTGGTCAAGCCGAAGGGCTACAAGGCCGCGGCCGCCGGCGTCCCGAAGGAGACAGGCCAGCAGTACACCAAGGCCGACTACGAGAAGCAGATGGAAGCCATCAAGAACACCCAGAAGGCCATCGATGACGTGGTCACGTATCTGAAGGCGAATGGTTACGAGAAGTTCCCGAGCGTCACGGCGCAGGTCGAGGACGCGCTGGATCAGCTCAAGCGAGCGGATCCGGCCAAGGCCAAGACCGAGGACTTCGCAGCCAAGCAGGACTGGACCAACGCCATGCTCTGGGCCAGCCAGTGGTGGCAGTTACAGGTGAAGTGCGCGGACGTGGGCCTGCGCGCCAAGGACGAGCTGAACGGACGCATTGGCAAGCAGCCGCAGGACCAGTAGCAGAGGCGTAACAGCCGCAGCAGACGAAGAACGGCCGGGCGGGGCGAGGCCCCCGCCCGGCCCTTTTCAGCCTTCGCAATCGGGGGCTTCGGGCCGAGAGGAGAGCGAGGATGAGACGAAGAGATTGGACGCTGGGTACGGTGGCAGCCGCTGCTCTCTTCAGTGTGCAAGCAATGGCGCAGGAGCCGGCGCCGGCCGGAACGGAACCGGCCGGAACGGAGGTTGCGACGCCGGCCGAGCCCCTCGACGGCGCCACGCTCTTCATGCAAAGGACCTGCTTCGCCTGCCATGGCAAGGATGCGAAGACGCCGATCCTGCCCGAATATCCGAAGCTTGCGGGTCAGAACGAGGCCTACATGGTGCGGCAGATCCTGGACATCAAGAGCGGCGCCCGCAACAACGGCAACACCGCCGCGATGCAGGGCATCCTGCACCTGGTGAACGAAGACGAGATCAAGGCGCTGGCCGCGTATCTGGCCACCCTCAAGTAGCAACTACCGTATCGAGTGAAGGAGAGAGAGCGTGATGCGCAATCGTGGGATCGGGCGGCTCGCAGCCGCAACACTGTGTGGGGTCGTGGCGCTCGCCGCTCCGGTGTGGGCCCAGGACGCTGCGCCCAAGGCCAAGGGCATCGAATCCGAGGGCTACCAGTGGAATCAGATGGAAGGGGAGAAGGTCGAGGCTCTGACGCTGACGGGAGATCCGAAGCGCGGTGAGGAGGCTTACGAGGTCTGCGGGGCGTGCCATCTGCCGAACGGCTCGGGCCGCCCGGACGGCACCTTCCCGCAGCTCGCCGGCCAGCATAAGACCGTCCTGATCAAGCAGATCGCGGACATCCGTGCCGGGCGCCGCGACAACCCGATCATGTATCCCTTTGCGAAGACGCTCACGGATCCGCAGGAGCTGGCGGACGTGGCGGCCTACATCGAACTGCTCCCGATCCCGCCCGACAACGGGAGGGGCCCGGGCGGGGACCGTCTGAAGCGCGGCGAGGAGCTCTACAAGGTCGACTGCGTGAAGTGCCACGGACCGAACGGCGAGGGCAGCATGAAGGACTTCTTCCCCGTGCTCGCCGGCCAGCACTACGCGTACCTGCTGCGTCAGATCCGCGACATCGCCGGAGGGAAGCGCCGCAACGCGAACCCCGACATGGTGAAGGTGGTGAAGGCGTATCCCGACGAGGACCTGCAGGCGGTGGTCGACTACATGTCGCGTCTGGGCT
>CAYGXT010000077.1:0-10091 GCA_964353695.1 uncultured Myxococcaceae bacterium | reverse complement strand
CGAGCCCGCGCTCGATCGACGCGATCATCGCCTGGTAGGCGTTCGACGGGAAGTCCTGCTCGCTGACGCCCAGCATGCGAGCGACGGGCAGGATGGAGCCGAGCAAGGGAATCGGGATCCACAGCGAAGGGCTGAGCTCACGCAACGGGAACACGTGCTCCCTCCAGCCGAACTTCCCGCCGTGGGGGCCGCCCGTGCGCAGGGGATGGTGCGCGAGCACGATCGCGTGGCGCTCGCCCGCGTCGCGAAGCGCCGTGCCGAGTGCGCGCTCGATATCGGCTTCGCTCGTCGCGGCGCAGCCGGAGGTCGTCTCGTCCGGACGCGGCCCCTCGTGGAGCCACCACTGCGTGTCGAGGAGTACCAGTTCGAGGTGATCGCCGAGCGTCGCCGACACCGGACCCGCGCACCCGTCCGGCGGCACCTCGCTCGCCCCATGCTCTGCGACGAAGAGCGTCTGACGCTGGACGGCCTCCCAGCCGTCGGTCTCGCCATTGCTCCAGTCGTGATTGCCGGGCAGCACGAAGCTGCGCGCGCCCGAGCGCTGCAGCGCCTCGAGCTGCGCATTGAGGCGGCGCTCGTCCTCGGGGCGCTCCTCGTGCCCGGGCGCGTGCAGGCCGGAGGGATAGACGTTGTCGCCGAGCAATGCGATCGCGACGCGACCGCCCCCGAGGATGGCGACTCGCGCGCTCGCTTCGCTTGCGAGGGCGTCGAGCAGCGGCTCCCGAGGTGCGCGTGGCGCGCCGGCGTCTCCGACCAGGAAGAGCGTCGCATCGAGAGCTCCAGCCCCCTCGCAATGCGGCGGCGGGGGTGCCGCTGTGCCCTCGGCACCGCCCGTGGGCACAGCGGCAGCAGTGATGCAGCTGAGCCACGCGATCAGGATCCCGATCCAGAGTACATGCCGGCGCGGCAACGCAGTCTCTCCGATCCAGAGGTAAGGCCGAGGATACTCCACCGCCATCGCGCCGGAGGAGCAGCGAGAGCGTGCCCTGAGTTCGACCGAGCCGCAGCAACGCTACGCGCTTGCCTGAAACCGGCGCGCCACCCCGAGCGCGAAAATCTGCCCCGCGATCGCTGCAGCGGCTGCCGCGGAGAAGCCCGCGGCAACGCCCAGCGCCGGAAGGCCCACGGCGAGCACCATGAAGAAGGCGACGAAGCCGAAGAGGCCGGCGGTGAGTGCGCGCAGCAGCGGGATCGCGAAATCAGCGCCGTCGGCGCGGTGCGAGAAGACCGCTACGACGCTGGTGGCGATGGGGAAAGGCGTGAGAAGCCCGGAGAGGCCCGGTCCGAGCCTTTGCGCAAGGGCGGTCACGAGGGTCACCAGCGCTGCGGCAGCGATCATGCGGATCGGTAGCTCAAGCGGATGAGGCGATCCGGGCGCACCGAGCCAACGCCGCTTCGGAAAGAGCGCGGGGAGCCCCGACGGTACGGCGAGCGCGAGTCCAAGCGCCACGCTGAACGGGGGCTCGAGACGTTCGAGGACGAGCGTCGAGACGGCGAAGGCCAGCCAGCCAGCCCCGAGGGCCACGGGCCACGCCGCGTGAGCGCAGCAGAGGGCATACACGAGACAGAAGGCGCCGAGCGAAACGACACCCAAGAGTGTCGACTCGGCCGAGCTCGCCGCGAAGCTCGCGCCTTGTTCGAGCGCAATGAAGAGTACGATCGGGCCTGCGACGATCGGGGTCGCGGTGAGCCAGCCCGCCACAGTGGGTCCGAAGCGCCTACCGGCCAGGGTCACGGCGGCGATCAGCAACGGGACAAGAAGGAGCTTCATGAGAAGCATGTCGCAACATTCTTGTGATAAGACGGGGCTGCCACGACGAAGAGAGTTCCGAATCCGAGCCGTAGGGCGAGCGTCACCGGAAGCTCGACGAAGACGCGCCAACGTGCGAGGAGACTGGCCAGTTGGTTCGGAGCAGCAACGCCGAGTAGATCAATTCCCGCGACTCCGATGCCCGCGAGAGAAACCAGGACTGCCACGCTCGCATCCTAGACCATATGCAGCGAGCCGACGCTTCTGCCCCGGCCCGACGAGCCGGCTCAGCCCTTCCCCCGACCCGAAATTTCAAAATTGGCTTGACATCCGCCTGGGAGAGCCTGCCCCCAAGGGCGACCGATCACCTGACGTCCGCAGGGCGAGACTTTGAGCCATCCAAGGGGTAGGCTCGCACAGGAGCAGCTTCGACCGTGGCGAGACCCGATGGCATCGACAGCGAAAAACCTCTGCGGAAGCGCTACGCAACCCGCGCGCAGCGTCGGTTTCGCTCTATCTTCCGGCGCTTCGGACTCGATCTCTTCAATCGAAGCGGCATCCTCTTCGTTCAGGCCGTCCCCGACTCCCTGATCGGGCGGCGAGAGAGCTTCCAGGCGCTCCAACGCCTCTGGATCACCCACAACGAGAAGAACCGCTTTGATCTCTCTCGCCTCCTGCTGCTGATCGCCAACGTGGAGCAGATTGGCCGCGACGAGGTCGAGGGCGCCGTCGCGGAACTCGGGGTGTGGAAGGGGAACTCGGCGGCGATCCTGCACGCGCTGCTGCCGGAACGAGAGCTCTATCTGCTGGATACGTTCCAGGGCTTCGACGATCGGGACGTCGACGAGCGCCGGGCCGAGCATCAGGGCGCCTTCGCCGACACGAGCCTCGACGTCGTCCGTTCCCTGGTTGGAGATTCCCCGCGCATCCATTTCGTGCAGGGACGCTTTCCCGAGACGGCTTCTGCGATCCCGGCGGAAGAGCGTTTCGCCTTCGTGCATCTCGATTGCGACCTCTACGCACCGATGAAGGCTGGACTCGAGTACTTCTACACTCGGATGTCTCCTGGCGGCGCGATTCTGCTCCACGACTACGGAAGCGGAAGCTGGCCGGGCGTGACGCGCGCCTGCGACGAGTTCTGTCGCTCCGTCGGGGTACGCCTCGTGCTGTTGCCGGACAAGTCGGGAAGCGCGCTGCTCGTCACGCCAAGATCGGACCCGCGCGTCGCGTCCGTGTGAATCCCTATGAGAAGAGCGCGATCAGCGCCACCCCGAGCACCGTTCCGACTGCGCCGATGATCCGTGGGCGGCTCGGCCGCTCGTGTAGAAACACCATGCTGAGGCCGACCGCAAAGAGCACGCTGATTTGTCGCGTCGCCGTCACGTAACTGACCGAGGCCGTTCGCAGCGCCTCGAGGATGAGTGCGTAGCTCGCGAAGCTCACGACGACCGACACGAGCGCGCGGCCTCCTTCCAGTGTTGCGACCGCTCTGAATGCGCCTGGGCGAAGACGGCGCAGCGCGTTCGGCACGAAGACGAAAGATGCCGCCGCGCAGAGCAGGAAGTAATAGAGAACCGCCTTCGGGACGGGCGAACTCCACGGCGCCGCCGAGAGAAGCGTCATCGCGCGCTTGTCGATGAGGGAAAAGGCGACCGTCGCCAACAGCGCAAGGTATGCGTAGACCGCGCCCGGCTCGACAAATGCGTGCCAGCGCACGCGACCCTCGGTCTGTACGAGCCACATCGAGAGCACGACGACCGCGATGCCGAGCGCGCCCACGGGCGAGACGACGTCGCCGAGGAGCGGAATCGCCGCCAGCGTTACGAAGGCCGGCGCCGAGCGTGAGATCGGATAGACGAGCGAGAGGTCCCCCTTCTCGTAGCCGAGCGTGAGGAAGAGGAAGTAAAGCCCGTGCGCGACGCCGGTCACCGCAAGCAGCTTCCAGACGGCGATCGGAACTTCCGCGAGGTCGATGAACGGGAGCAGCCCGAGCAGGAGCAGCGCCGGCACGACGGAGAGCACCAGCGAGAATGACATCGGATCGCGGCTGCCCTTCGCAAACAGATTCCACGCGGCGTGCAGCAGCGCCGACAGGAGCACCATCCACAGCTCGAGCTGGGTCATGATAGAGGCAGCCTACCGCGCTTCCGCGATCCCTCCTTCCCGCCGCCCCATTCCCTCCGCGGCCTCAAGCCCATGGCGATTCCGGTCGATGGGGCCGCGGGGGGATCCCGTGCACACCGCCAGCGAGGATGCGCCGAGCCACCGAGCCGAGGTGTCGCAGGGGGCTCGTGCAACGAGCCTTTTCGATGCATTTCTCTCGCCCGGGGTCCGTGCCCGAGGTATAGACGAGGTCCGTCGCGCCCGGCTCGCCGCCGCCACAGGTCTGCTGCTTGCCGGGTCCAGCGTCTTCGTATTCGCCATCTCGGAGGCTCTGGGCGCCGGCCTCGAGATCTTCCGGCTCGGCACCATCTGCGCTATCGGCCTCGCCTCGCTCAGCGTGCCGCTGTTGCTGCGACGCGCGAATGCCGTGGCGCCCGTCGGGCACGTGCTCACAGCGGTCTATCTCCTCGGCGTCGGGTTCGTCGCAGCCACAATCGGACACACGGACATGGCAGGCTTCTTTCTCCAGGCCCTCGCTCCCGTCCTGGCGACAGTGCTCTCCGGGCGCCGCGCCGGGATGGCATGGGGCGTAATCACGCTGGTCCAGATCTTCTGCATCGGCCTCGCGATCCGTGATGGTGTGCTCGTGCCGCGAAGCGTGGAGCCGCGAATGCTTTGGTTCAGCCAGGTCATCGGCGCGGGGCTCCTCACCACGTTTCTCACCGGACTCGCCTTCGTCTACGAATCGCTCAAGACGAGCGCGCTCGATGCGCTCGGGCACGCCAACGAAGCCCTCTCTGCGGCTCGCGACGTCGCCGTAGAGGCTATGCACGCCAAGGCGCAGTTTCTCGCAAACATGAGCCACGAGATCCGGACGCCCATGAACGGCGTGATCGGAATGACGGGACTCCTGCTCGACACCGAGCTCACGTCCGAGCAGCGGGAGTTCGTGGGCACCATCCGCAGCTCCGGCGACGCCCTACTCGCGATCATCAATGACATTCTCGACTTTTCGAAGATCGAGTCCGGCAAGATCGAGCTCGAGCGTGCCCCCTTCTCCATACAGATCACGATCGAGGAGGTGGTCGAACTCCTGGCGCCGGTCGCTGTGGAGAAGGGAATCGAGCTCGCATGGCAGTCAGACGCAGACGTAGTAGGCTCGGTGTTTGGCGACGTGACGCGCTTGCGCCAGATTCTCGTCAATCTGGTTGGAAACGCGATCAAATTTACCGAGCGCGGCGAGGTGGCGATCGAGGTCTCCGCGCGAGCACTCGACGCCGAGCGCATCGAAACGCGCTTTGCGGTGCGTGACACCGGGATCGGAATCCCGAAGCAAGCGATTGGTCGGCTCTTCCAAAGCTTCCAGCAGGTGGATGCCTCCACTACACGCCACTTTGGCGGCACGGGTCTCGGACTCGCGATCTCGAAGCGCCTGGTCGAGATCATGGGTGGCTCGATGCAGGTCGAAAGCGAGCTCGGGCATGGCTCGGTGTTCTCCTTCGGAATCGTGCTCGAACCCTGCGCGGAGCCGTCGTTGCCGGAGACCGAAGCCGAATCGGAGGTGCTGCGCGGCAAGCGCATCCTGCTGGTGGACGACAACGAGACGAACCTCCGCTTGCTGCAGCTCCAGACCGTGGGGTTCGGCATGAAGCCCGTGGCCGAGCGCTCGCCCGCAGCCGCCCTGGCGCGCATCGAGCGCGGCGAGCGCTTCGATCTCGCCATCCTCGATCTGCTGATGCCCGGCATGGACGGCATCGAGCTCGCCAGCGAAATCCGTAGGATCCTCCCCAAGGATGCCCTTCCTCTGCTTCTGCTCAGCTCCGTATCTCGCTCCGAGATCGAAGACGTGCACCTTGGCGGGGAAACACCCGGAGATCTCTTTGTCGCGATCCTCACCAAGCCGGTGCGCCAGCGGATGCTGCGCGATGCACTGCGTCGCGCGAGCGGCGCGGCGGCGAGCGAGCTCCGCGTGGCGGCAGAGCTCGACGGCGGTCTCGCAGCGCGTGCACCACTCAGAATCCTGCTGGCGGAAGACAATCGCGTGAACCAGAAGGTGGCGCTGGGACTCCTCGAGCGCATGGGCTACCGGGCCGAGGTAGCTGCGAACGGCCTCGAGGCCCTCGACGCCCTGACGCGCCAACCCTACGATGTTGTGCTGATGGACGTGCAGATGCCCGAGCTCGACGGCTTAACCGCGACGCGCACCATCCGCTCCCGCGGCAACGCAGAGAGTCAGCCCTGGATCATCGCGATGACCGCGTACGCCCTGCAGGGTGACGAGGATGCGTGCAGGGAGGCGGGCATGGACGACTATCTGCCCAAGCCTGTGCGGCCGAAGGATCTCGCGGCGCGGCTACAGGCCGCACACCACGCTCTCGCACTCCGGCGTGCGGGACCGAGCCGGACCCTCTTACCGCGCTGATGTGACTTCGTGCTAGGAAGTCACTCATGAAGAGAGCCCTGTTGATCCTGGTCTTGCTCTTGGTCGGGATAGTCCTGGCTGGTGAGCGCTGGCTACGGGCGATTCCAGAGGTGCGCGCCTTTGCACCGCCGGGGCGCACGCGTTGGCAACCGAGCGGCCCGCGTCTAGCCGGTGTCGGCGATGACTCCGTGATTCCGCTGCCCGATGCCTTTCACGCCATGCACGTCGGCACCACGAACAGCGACGAAGTGTGGTCGGTGGTGGCTCCGCTGCTCGAGTACGAGTGGACGGCCGAGCCGGAGAGCTACGTTGCCGAAGGTCCGAGCTTCGATAATGAGGGCAATCTGTATTTCTCGCCGGTCGAACCCCGCGAGGACGTGTCGCTGATCGCTCTCGATCGACTCACCGGCAAGCGGCGCTGGTCGATCCCCGGTCGCGGCGCCGGCTGCGGCGCGCCGCTCATTCTCAATGATCCCGATGCGCCCGGCCGGCAGACCATCTTTCACAGCACCTACACGACCGCGATGGCAATTCGCCCGGATGGTTCGACGATTTGGAGCGCGCCTACAGGCCTGGCTCTGCCGCAGCGCCGTGCGGGCGAACGCGATCTTACTCACGCCTGGGGAATGAACTACCAACCGCAGGCCGATGCCGTATTCGGAGTGACCATGGACGGCTGGATCTATGCGCACGATCGACGCACCGGTACACCCTTGCTGCGGGCGCCGTTCCGATTGCCGGGCGCCCCTGCGGTGATCAGTGCCCGCCCGCCAGCGTGGATCTCGGCTCTGGCCGATCATGAGACCGACGCCGCGTTCGGTCGTCCGGCAGGTGGGCTTGGCCTGTTCACCACGGTCTACGACGTCATCTTTGGCAGCGGCGTCAACGTCGCGAACTTCTACGCCATCGACCCGAACAGCGGTAGCTTGTACATCGCAGCGACGGCGCTGGACCAACAGGACGGCGCGGCAGACGGCGTCTCGCACAACGGTGCGCTGTATCGGATCGAGCTCAATGGCGAACACCCCGGGACCTATGAGCTGAAGATCGTCGATACCTTTACGTTCGAAGGGGGAACGGGCTCGACCCCGACGCTCAGCGCCGACGCTGCGCTGGTCGTCGTATCGGATGACAACGGCAATGTCATCGTGCTCGATCGTCGGCTCAAGGAGCGTTGGCGCCTCAATGTCGGATCGCAAGTCGCTGCCTCGATCGCCGTATCGGCGGACAACGCCGAGATGTTTGCGGTGACTCGCTACGACATCATCAAGCTGATCGACCAGGGCCGGTCGGGATCGATTGTGTGGCGCGCCAAGCTCGACGCTTACCCAGGCTTCGACAACTTCAACGCGCTAACGCCGACGATTACCGCAAATGGCATCCTGGTGAGTGTCGGCGCCGGGCGCCGTATCGGTGAGCAACAGCTGATGTCGAAGTTCGGCATGGGCCTTCTCGATCGCGAAAGCGGCGAGCTGCGTTCGTTCGCCGAAGGCCGTGAAGAATCGATCGCGGTGAGCACGGTTGGCCCGGATGGCGCTGCCTACACGGCCGGATCGCCGGTGCGTCGCGCCATCGCGCGCGCCGTGTTCGGCGATGCGCTGCCGCCTCTCGTGGGCGGCATCCATCGCTACCGCCCCTTGCGCTACGATCTTCTCGTCCGTGACGCAGCTTGTGCCGCGGCCGGTCGCGCGGCACGTTGGCTCGCCACTGATCCTGTCCACGAGGCATCACAGCGCGACGACGTCGCACAGATCGGTATCCTGCTGCGGCAGGCGATCGATGCTCTCGCCCCCGCCACTCAACGTGGTGAGCTGAGCGCCGAGCGAAGTAGTGAGATCGCCACGTCGTTGGCGGGAGCGCTCACGAGTCTGGCCGGCATGGAGCCCGGCGTGGCCGCAAGCCATCTCGGGAACGTCTGCGCTCTGTTCGACTGATTTCCGCACGGGTTGGGGAGTCGAGCCGAGCGTGGCCCGACCTCAGGGCGCGCCGAGGTAGTCCATCTTGCCCAGCTCGACGCCGCCCTGTCGCAGCAATGCGTAGGTCATCGTCGTGTGGAAGAAGAAGTTGGGCAGCGCGAAATGCTTCAGGAACAGCTCGCCGGTCAAGGGCACCGTCCGGCCTGGGCCCAGCGGCAGCAGGATCTCGCGCTCCTCCGACCCGTCGATCTTCGCGGCCGGCACCGACTGCGCAAAAGCGATGGTCTTCTTGATGCGTGCGCGCAGCTCGTCGAGCGAGGCCTCGTTGTCCTCCCACTTCGGCGCCTCGATCCCGGCGAGGCGCGTCACACAGTTCTTGACGGCGTCGCTCGCGATCTGAATCTGCCGCGCGAACGGCAGCATGTCCGGCGCAAGCCGCAGGCCGAGGTAGTTGCTGGGATCGAACTTCCCAGTCTTGGCGTGGGCCTCGGCCTTGTCGATCCACGCCAGCATGTTGTTCAGCATGCGCACGAAGATGGGAACGCTCGCCGAGTGCATCGAGAGGGGCATTGGGCCTCCGGAGGTTGAATGATGGGCGGGATCCTACCGCCTCCGGCCAGATTCACACGGGTCCCGAGCTCACGCCACCAGAATTCGCAGACAATTCACGCATTGCACGACCTCGTCCACCGGCCCCCGCGCGAGCCGACTCGTCAAGAGGATCGGCAGCACCGTCTTGCACCCCGCACATGTTCCACCCGCCGTGCTCACCGCAACCAAGCCTCCGAGTCGCGGGAACCCCCTCATCTTTTCATACAGCGTGAGCACCGCCACCGGCACTGGCGGATCCAACACCGACCGCTGCGCGACAATCCCCGCAATCTCCTCGTCGATCTTCCCCTCCTCTGCCGCGATCACCTGGCGCAGCTCCCCGGCCTGCGTCTCGAGAAAGGCGTGCCGCGCCTCCATCACCACGATCTCCGCGTCAGCCCTCTCCTGCTGCTCCATCAGCACGAACTCTTGATCCTCGGCTTCGAGCTGGCGCCGCTTGCACTCGCGCAGCTCGATCTGTAGCGCTTCGAGCTCCTTGATCGCTCTGACCCTACCGGCGTAGAGCGTGGTCTCGACCTCGTGCGCGCGGGCCTCGAGATCGGCAACGAGGGAGCCGGCGTCGTGTTCGACGCGCGCCAGCGCGGTGCGGCGCTCGTAGGCGTCGGCGCGCTCTGCGACGAGTGCCGCCATCGCGGCCTCGCACTCCCGGAGCAGCGCCCGTTCCTGGAGCCCGGCGCGCCGGGCACGCAAGGCATCAGCGTTGGAATCGAGGCTTTGCAGCACGAGGAGGGCGTTCGTCACGGCAGACGAACTCAGTACCTCCGCTTTCGCTTGCGGTCAATCGGGCGCCGGCTGCTCGGGGTCGGTAAAATCATTGGACAACCCCCCGAGATTGGTGTTCCCGTGTGCCTTCTACGGGAAGGCGGCGTGCTCTGGTCGCCAAGATCCAGGTTCGAAGCGATGCCGTCCAGCGGAAAGTGGCCTCTCCTCGAGGCGACCGAGATTCCGATTCGGGGCCCTATAAGGCGGAAAATCTTCTTGCCGCGGCGGGCCAGCCCCGTGTAGAGTGGCTGATGGGAAGGAGACCACCGCGCGCGGCTCCCTTCCATGTGCTTTTTCCGGCCGAGAGGACCCTCGTGCAGAGCAGTCGCTGGATCGGGATGCTGTGCGCTGCGGCGCTGGTCACACTCGTCGCAGGCGATGCGCACGCCACGCTGATTGGCCAGAGCGTGAGCGTGGCGCTCACCGACGGCGGGAGCCTCGACGCGAGCAACGTGGTGGTGGTGGGTGCAGGCGCCGAGATCGCACCGGGCGACGGCTCGGCCGTGGGCGCTCTGTTGCTGCCGAA
>CAYGXT010000076.1:0-10152 GCA_964353695.1 uncultured Myxococcaceae bacterium | reverse complement strand
AGCCAGAAGCCTTCACGCGCTGGCTCGCCGGTGCCGAGCGTTCGCTGCGGCAGAGCCTTCGCAGCTTCGCCTCCCGCCTCGATACCGAGGCCCTGCTGCAGGAGACGCTGCTTCGCGTCTGGCAGGTCGCGCCCCGCGCCGTGCCGGACGGAGCCGGAAACTCTCTCCTACGCCTCGGCCTTGCCATCGCTCGCAACCTCGCCCTCTCGGGACTGCGGCGGGCACGCACCGACCCCGTCGCGATCGACGTGCTCGAACGCGAAGCGAACGACACCTCACCTTTCGAGCCGGCCCTTCCGGACCCCCTGCTGCGCGCTCTGATCGAGCACTGCGTACATCGCCTTCCCCGCCAGCCCGCGCTCGCCCTCCGGCTACGCCTCGAAACCTCCGGCAGCGAGCCCGACGACTCCCTCGCCCGTCGCGCCGGCATGAAGCTCAACACGTTCCTGCAGAATTTCGGTCGTGCGCGAAAGCTCCTCGCGGCCTGCCTCGCCGAACGCGGCCTCCCCGCAGGCTCGTGGTGAGCAGCGAAGAGATCCTGATCGAGGCCGCCGCTGCGGCCTTCCGCGCACGCAACCCGGCAGGAGAAATTCTGCCGTCGAGCGCATGGATGGATCTCGATGCCGAAGGTCGCGTCGCGGCCCATGACGTTGCCGCACGCTCGCGCCTGCTAGAGGCGGCGCTCGACCCGGACGGCCTGTCGTCGACGGCACGAGCGGTGCTGCTGCGGATCGCCGGGGCCGGGCGCTGAGCCTACCCGCGCCGTCTTTCGTCGAAAGGTCTATGCTGTCTTGCGTCGTCCCGACCCGAACGGAGAACCGTATGATCCTCCTGCATCCGAACAAGCACGACCGAAACTACCCCGACGAGCGTTCGCGCGAAGTCATGCTGAAGACCATCTCGTTCTTCGAGCGCCGCGGGAAGCGGAAGCTGAAGGAGGACGACCACGCGGCGCTCTGGTACGCCGACTTTCTCGCTTTCGTCCGCGAGGAGAGGATCTTCGCGACGATGTGTACCCCCTCGGGCTACGGCGCAGCGGACGCGCGCTGGGATACCTGGAGGATCTGCGAGTTCGCCGAGATCCTCGGCTTCTACGGTCTGCAGTATTGGTACACATGGCAGGTATCCGTGCTCGGCCTCGGACCGATCTGGATGAGCGACAACGAGGCGCTGAAGCGCAAGACCGGCCGTCTGCTGGAGGATGGTGCAATCTTCGCGTTCGGCCTCTCGGAGAAGGAACACGGCGCGGATCTCTATTCGACCGAGATGACGCTCGAAGCGGCCCCGGGCGGCGGCTTCGTCGCCAACGGACGCAAATATTATATCGGCAACGGAAACCTCGCGGCGTTGGTCTCGACCTTCGGCAAGATCGCGGGCACCGGCGAGTACTGTTTCTTCGCCGCCGACTCGCAACACCCGAACTATCGCTGCGTGCAGAACGTTGTGCACAGCCAGAACTTCGTGTCGGAGTACGAGCTCTGTGACTACCCGGTTCGTGAAGAAGACATCCTCTCCCGTGGCGACGAGGCCTGGAACGCTGCGCTGAACACGGTGAACATCGGAAAGTTCAACCTCGGCTGGGCCTCGATCGGCATTTGCACCCACGCTCTCTACGAAGCGATCCACCACGCAGCCCATCGAAAGCTTTACGGCATGCACGTGACGGACTTCTCGCACGCGAAGGCGCTGTTCACCGACGCCTACGCGCGCCTCGTCGCGATGAAGCTGGTGGCGCTGCGCGCCGCCGACTACATGCGCTCGGCGAGCGCCGAAGATCGTCGCTATCTGCTCTACAACCCGGTGGTCAAGATGAAGGTCACGACCCAGGGCGAGGACGTGATCAACCACCTATGGGACGTGATCGCCGCGAAGGGCTTCGAGAAGGATACGTACTTCGAAATGGCGGCGCGCGACATCCGCGGGCTGCCGAAGCTCGAGGGCACGGTGCACGTGAACATCGCACTGATCGTGAAGTTCATGGCGAACTACTTCTTCCAGCCGACGGAACTGCCCGAGGTCCCGCGCCGCGACGATGCGCGAAACGACGACTTTCTATTCCACCAGGGTGCGACGCGCGGACTCGGCCGCATCCGCTTCCACGACTTCGCCAAGGTCTTCGCACGTTTCGATCTGCCGAACGTGCGGCTGTTCTGCGAACAGATCGACGCATTGAAGCAGTTCCTCACCCACGCGACGCCCGATGAAGCGCAGACTCGCGACATCGACTTCCTGCTCGCGGTAGGGGAGCTCTTCACGCTGGCGGTCTACGCGCAGCTGCTGCTGGAGAACGCCGAGATCTACGAACTCGACCGCGGGCTCGTCGACCAGATCTTCGACGTGCTGGTGCGCGACTTCTCGCGCTTCGCGGTGCAGCTCCACGGCAAGCCGAGCACGAGCGCAGCCCAGGCCGACCACTGCTTGAAAATGATCCGGCGACCCGCTGCCGACGTGGCTCGCAGCGAGCGAATCTGGATCGAGCACGTCTATGCGCTGCGCGACGCGTACGCGATGAACCCCTAGCGGGGGTCTCGACTAGTCCGGAATTCGGTACTCGGTGAGCGGATGCGACTCGACGCGTTCGATGTCGAGAAACGCGCGCACGCTAGCGATCATGCGGCCCAAGTTCTCGCGCATCTTCTGGGGGTCGCCGTCCGCCTTGTACCAGAGCATCGGATTCGTGACGGCCTCTGCCGGGAAGCCCTCTTCCACGATCCCGCGCCACGGGGGCGCGTCGGGGGTGAGCGCACATACGACGACATTGCGCACGTAGAGGTGGGTGCACTGGATCTCGAGGGCGAGCGGCGAGTGTTGGCCAAACCAGACCGCGATCCATTCTTCGAAGGACAGCCGTTCCGGCTTCTCGAGCAGTGCGAGCATCGTGACGCCCGGCGTTCGTCCATCCGGCGCGGCGACGCGCGTCGTATTGGGCAGCACGACCGACTCGGTGACCAGATAGCCGGCCAGGCGCGACGCGTGTCTGCGCAACACGGCTTCGATCTGCGGATGCGCATCGACACAATCGAGCCACAGCGAAACGAGCCCCGCGATCGGCACGCCCTCGCGTGTGATGCGTGCCTTCCGCAGCGCTTCGGCATGCTCGTCCGCGACGAGCATCGAGATCCGCATCGCGCCACACGCCCGCAGGCCGGGGACGGCATCGCGCAGCAATGCGTCACGGAACGCGGCGCCCGAGACGGAGGTCTGCTTCCAGACGACGTAGCAGAGCTTCTCCACCCTGGGCCTCCCTGGCGCTGGAGTCTAGGTTGAGCGCGCCAACTAGGCTCGACGCGCCACGGGCGAAAAGAGGTTGCCGATCCTCGCCCTGCCAATTGGAAACTGCGCAGGTTTATGCCCAATTCGCCCGCGTGAGTTGCCGCTCAACCGCCCTCGACGCGAGTCGGTGAAAGAAGTGCTTGACGCCAGTATTCCCAATGGGGATGATCGGAAACTTGTCTTACCCGGAGAATTCAATGCGTCGCAAACTGCTTACACGGCTCTCCGCGCTCGCAATGCTGCTGCTCCCGACGCTCGCTGCGGCCGTAATACTCGATGCAGACAGTGACGGCGTCCCCGATGTCTCCGACAACTGTACCCTGGTGACGAACTCCGACCAGCTGGACACGGACCAGGACGGATTCGGGAACCGCTGTGATCCCGACTACAACCAGGACAAACTCACGAACTTCGCCGACCTGGCGAGGCTGAAGGCCTCGTTCTTCAAGAGCGATGCGAACCTGGATTTGACGGGCGACGGCAGCGTGAACTTTGCCGATCTCGCCGTGCTGAAGAGCTTCTTCTTCAAGCAGCCGGGCCCGTCCGGCCTGTCGTGCGCCGGCGTGAGCACGCCGTGCGCGGCCGAAGTGTGCGTGGGCGATGGCCCAGGCAAGCAGTGTTACATCCCCGGCGTCTGCGGGAACCTCAGCTGCGAGGCGTCCGAGACGGCGGCGAGCTGCCCCGCCGACTGCTTCGAAAAGTGCTACGGCGCGGAAGCCATCTGCAAGCGCAAGTTCTTCGACGTCTTCCTCGCCGGCACCCACAACGCCGACGTCTCCTACTACTACCCGACCTACGACAGCGTGATTGGCATCTTCAACACGAATCAGAGCAAGAGCCTCACCCAACAGCTTGACGACGGCATCCGCTATCTCGCTCTCGACATCGACTATTGCACGCCCGGCGCATCCTCGGGAGCGGTCTGCCTCTGCCACGGGGAGGACACCTGTCTCATCGGCGGCTGGCCTGCCGATCAGAGTGCCCTCGGAAAGCCCGGCGGCCTGCAGGAGATCCGCACCTGGCTGGACGCGCACCCGAGCGAGGTGATCGTCCTCGCCTTCGAGAACTACCTCTCCTACGCCGACCTGGTGGCCGTGCTGCAGCGTGCGGGCCTCGACCGCGATGCCTACCACCTGCCGCTCACGCTCCCGATCGGGCTCCTCGACGATCCGTGGCCGTTCACCTGGAACGACATGGCACGGCGTCACAACCGCGTGGTGATCGCCACCAGCACGAGTCCTGCGGCCGGCGAGACGCAAGTGGACTGGATCATCGACGACAACTATGCCGATCAGGCCACGCCGTTCGGCACGAACCTCTCGGACGACTGGAAGTGCCGCGATACGGTGAACAGCAACTCGCTCTACGGCGTGAACCACACGCGCTCGGGCCTCGGCGGCCAGGGCGACTCCGCTGCGGCCGAGTGCGCCAACGACACGGACAACATCGAGCGGCACGTGAAGAAGTGCGAGGCCGCGTCGGGTCGCAAGCTGAACTATGCCGAGGTCGATTTCTATGAGAATGACGCCGGCCCGCTGGCCATCGCCAACCGCATGAACGGCATCAACCACATCACGGTGCCCTACAGCGACGACTTCTGCGACTGCCACACCAGCGCGGACTGCGCGTCGAGCGATTACTGCGCGCTCACGTTCTGCACCGCGAAGCTCGGCACGGGATCCCCGTGCGTCGACAGCGGTCAGTGCACGTCCGGCCTCTGCCACGCGGGGCTCTGCAGCGATTGCGACACCAGCACGGATTGCGGCCCGAACCAGTTCTGCCTGGTCACTTGCAACGACAAGGTGAGCAACGGCGTTCCCTGCCTGCAGAACAACTACTGCAAATCGGACATCTGCAACTATGGCTTCTGCATTGCCTCGGCCCAGCCGGGCGGCACGCCTTGCACCACCTCGGCTGCCTGCCAAAGCGGCTCCTGCACGGCCGGCTTCTGCGACACGAGCTGCGGAGACGGTAAGTGCGAGGCCATCAACGAAGTCTGCGGCGACTCCAACAACCAGGCCTTCGAGTGCATCAGTGATTGCGGCAAGTGCGGCAACGGTCATCCGTGCTTCGACAACACGACCTGCAGTAGCGGCATTTGCAACTATGGCTTCTGCATTGCCTCGGCCCAGCCGGGCGGCACGCCTTGCACCACCTCGGCTGCCTGCCAAAGCGGCTCCTGCACGGCCGGCTTCTGCGACACGAGCTGCGGAGACGGCAAGTGCGAGGCCATCAACGAAGTCTGCGGCGACTCTAACAACCAGAGCTTCGAGTGCACTACGGATTGCGGCAAGTGCGGCAACGGTCACTCGTGCTTCGACAATACCACCTGCGCCAGCGGCGTCTGCAACTACGCCGTCTGCATCGCCAATCGGCTCGGGAACGGCTCCGCCTGCAGCAGCGACAACTCCTGCGCGAGCGGCCTGTGCAACTTCGGCTTCTGCAGTGCCGGCGACCTCTCCGCGGGGAGTCCGTGCACGACGAGCCGCGCCTGCCACAGCGGGAACTGTACGGCGGGCCTCTGCATCCAGCGCTGCGGCGACGCGCGATGTGACGGCACGGAGAGCTGTGGCGGCTCGAACTCCGGAATCTACTGCACCAGCGACTGTGGCAAATGCAGCAACGGACACGCTTGCGTCTCGGACAGCCAGTGCGCGAGCAACTTCTGCTACCTGCTCACTTGCCGGAACGCGTGCAAGACGTCCACCCAGAGCTGCACCAGCGACGGCCAGTGCTGCAGCAACACCTGTGTGAACTACCTCTTCACGAAGGCCTGCCTCTGACGCGAGCTGTGCCACCTTCTTGTGCCGCCACGAGCCGCCAATAGGGGGCAGCCCCTCCCAGGGGGGACTCGTCCGACGATCCCTTCTCGGGGGGTGACCGGAGAGACCCCGCCTGTTCTTCCCACGCGTCGCCGATAGGTCGTCGTGGAGCGACCTCCGCTAGCGTTCGCAGGTGGCGCCGGCCGGCAAGGGAGGGATTCGCTGATGCAGCCTGAGGCACACCCGTGTCTGAAGCCGGCCCGTCTCGGGCCTCTTACGCTCCGCAACCGCGTCGTAAAGGCGGCGACTTTCGAGGGCATGACCCCCGACGCTCTCGCCTCCGACCGGCTCGTCGCTTTCCACCGCTCGTTTGCGGCCGGCGGCGTCGGGATGAGTACGGTCGCGTACTGCGCGGTGGCGAGCGAGGGACGGACCTTCCGCAACCAGCTCTGGGTGCGTGACGAAGCGCTGCCCGGCCTGCGCGCAGTCACCGAAGCCGTGCACTCCGAGGGCGCGGCGGCGGCCGTGCAGCTGGGCCACGCCGGCTGGTTCGCCAACCCGAAGGCGTCGGGGCTCAAAACCATGGGCCCGAGCCGCAAGTTCAGCCCGCACGGGATGTGCTTTCCGAGAGCGATGAACGAGACCGACTTCGCACGCGTCACGTCCGACTACGCGAACGCGGCGCGCTTCGCCGTCGAATGCGGATTCGACGCGATCGAGGTGCACGTTGGGCACGGCTATTTGCTCAGCCAATTTCTCAGCCCATACACGAATCGTCGCCGCGACCAATGGGGCGGCAGCATCGAGAACCGCTCCCGCTTCCCGCGCCAGGCCGTTCGCGCCGTGCGCGAGGCAGTCGGAGACCGGGTCGCGGTCTACGCGAAACTCAACATGCACGACGGCTTCGACGGCGGCCTCACTCTCGCGGACTCGATCGAAGTCGCCCGTCTCTTCGACGCCGATGGCACGCTCGACGCGATTCAGCTCACCGGAGGGTTCACGTCCCGCACGCCGATGTACCTCTTCCGCGGTGAGGCGCCGCGACGCGAGATGGCCTCTGTGCAGGCCACCTGGTACCAGCGGCTCGGCACCCGGCTCGTCGCTCCGCGACTGATTCGGGAGTACCCGTTCGAGGAGGCCTTCTTCCTGCCCTACGCACGTCAGTTCCTCGACGCAGTGCGCACCCCGCTGATGCTCCTCGGCGGAGTGAACCGGATCGCGACGATGGACGCTGCAATCGACGAGGGCTTTCAATTCGTGGCGATGGCCCGCGCGCTGATCCGAGAGCCCGATCTCGTGTCCCGCTACCAGGAGGGCGCCGCGCACGAGCCCCGCTGCGTACACTGCAACCTCTGCGTCGCCGAGACCTACCGCCCGGCTGGCACCCGCTGCGTCCTCGTTCCCGCCACCTCCTAGACCGCAAGCCATGTCTGGACCCAGATGGCACGAGAACGATCCCCGCTACCCGACGCCCGCGGAGCTCTCTCCAGAGCGGGCCGTCACGGTGCCGGACCGGGTCTCGTCGTCGCAGAGATGTCTTCCGACGCTCGCAAGCAGGTAGGCGAGCCAGCCGATCATCCCGACGTGCAGCACGTCGTTCTCGGAGAAGTAGAACCCCTGCCCGCCCTTCCAGAGCTGCTGCGTGATCCCTGCGGCGTAGTACGCGAAGTACGCGACCTGAACCAGCACCAGTAGCAGGGCCGACAGCAGCAGGGATCGGTCCATCGCTTCGCGGGACGTCCGGTATCGGCGGCCCGTGACGAGAACCACGAGAACGATGCCGGGCAGGGCGAAGAGCATGAGGATCTCGAAGGACAGCAGCGTCCGGCTGGGGATCGACACTCCGGCGATCGAGACCAGCAGATACACCGCGCCGTTGATCACCGCATATCCGATCAGGGCGCGGCGCAGTCTGTCGATCGCGCAGGCGTAGGCCACCGCGATGAGCATCGCGCTCACGCTTATCGCCTGCGTCACGCTGTATCCGATCTCGAATCCGTTGGTCAGCTGGCAGTACTCGCGTCCCGCGCACTTGAGGGCGTAGCTGAACGCCTGATAGCTGATCCCCGCCTGGGCCGCGCCGACCCCACCGAGGACGAGGGCGACACCCAGCCAGGTCCGCGAGAGCTGCCCCCGACGGGTCTGGAGGAAGTGGATACCGACGCCGATCCACAACAAGGCCAGCAAGAACACGAGGAACGAGCCCAGCGGCTCATTGAATATCGTGCCTCCAACGGGGATGCACGGACGTCGTTCGCACCACTGTTGAGGGGTCGTCGGGGGCTCGTATCGAAGCTCGTCGAGACGACTGCAGCCCGCCAGCAGCAAAGCTGCGGAGAGAACGCGCGCGAGAGCCGCAACGCGCCCGGGCGAAGGCCCCGATCCGCCCGCCCTACGCACGGAGGTACGCGCCCGCGCGCCCGGCGCCGCCGTCAACGCGGTTCAGGCTCCCGACGCTCCTCCGACGACGCGACCCTTCGAGCGCTCCGGCTGCGCCGGGCGCTCGGAGTCTCGCCGGTCCAGCGCTTGAACGCCTTGCTGAACGCCGCCACGTTGCCAAAACCCAGCTCGGCGGCCAGCTCCGAAATCGCAAGCGACGATTGCTGTAGCCGTTCGAGCGCGCGCTCGCGCAGTGCGGCGTCGCGCACTTGGCGAAAGGATGTCTGCTCCTCCGCGAGCCGTCGCTGCAATGTACGTGTACTCGCGCCCATGCGTCGTCCAACGTCTTTCGCCGTCGTTTCCTCTCCGCGCGCCAACGATGTCCGGAGCGCGGCTTCCACGCGGGACGCAAACCTGGCTGACGTAGCGAGCTCCAGGTCGTGGCGCACCTCCACCTCCAGGAGCTCGGCCGCCTCGGGACTGTTGGTCCCGAGCGGCGCCCGGAGAAACGCATCGGGGAAGAGGATCTCGAAGCGGGGCTGTCGGAACCGTACGGGGCAGCCCAGCACACGCTCGTATTCGGCTTGCACCGCTGCGGGCGGATGGGGAAAGCGCACTTCGGTGGGCCGGAAGGGACGCCGCGTGGCGAGTGAGAGCTCGATCACGATCGACCCCGCAAGGTACTCCCGCATATGTCGCTCGGCGGCGAGATCGCCGGATCCCAACTGAATCGTGAGCGCGCTTACTCGCGGTCGTTGCTCGAGGGTGACGTCCAGATCATCGATGATCAGCGTCTCGAAGCGGTCGAGTTGGCGCAGCGCCTCGAACACGTTTGGCTGCGATCGGAGCAGCACGCCCAGCACGCCGCGCGATACCGAACTCTCCGCCGCGTGCAGCCCCACGAGCGGGTCGCTCGAGAGGCGCTCGGCCGCAGCCAGTAGCGCGACCGCGTCGCGCCACGCGAGGCGCGCACCCGGCGCGATCAGGCCGGAGAGATCGACGCTCGCCGAACGCCCGAGGCTCCCCTGGTTGAGGCCGAGTGCACCCAGCGCCTCGAGCAGGTGATGCATTACCGCGCCGCCGACAGTCCCCAAGGGGTACCCCCGCGCCTCGTTCTTGCCGTGGGGGGCAGTCTACTCCGGGGCTGGCGCAAATCGACAAGAAACTGGCGGAGCGGATCGGGTCGCCCGGGCGCGCGAGGTCATAGCTTGCTGCTGGTCATTGCTCGAGGAGGAATCGTGAGCAAGCCCCACGGCCACGTCTTCAACGCCGCCCTCGTCTGCTCTTCCTGCGGCGTTTCCTACCGCCACAAAGAGGCACCCTGCTTGCCCGCTCCCCAGAAGCTCGCGCACGCGGCCGCACGACTCCGGCGCAGGGAGACTCACGCCGTCGCGAACCCGTTCAGCCCGGAGGAGATCGAGGCCATCGAGCGCGCGCTGGGAAGGAAGCTGAAGCGGCATACCGCGAATCACGTCGGCCAGGAGTAGAGACAGGTCGCGGCGTGCGAGCGCTCCACCCGGATCGAACGCGACGCATCAGGGGCCATTGAGGATCACGATCGTGCCGTCCTGACCATCGCCGTAGAGCCCGTCGCCGCCGCGCGCGGTGAGGCCGCTCGGGGGCAGCGTGAAGAGGGTCAGATAGCGGATCGCGATGCGGCCGCCGCCCCCGCCCACGTGATTGCCGCCGCCCGTGTTGCCGCCATCGGCGGAGATCGTACCCGCCCCGGCGAACGTGC
>CAYGXT010000075.1:0-10289 GCA_964353695.1 uncultured Myxococcaceae bacterium | reverse complement strand
CGCCTCGGCTCGGCGCGGAGACTGTGCGTGAATTGCGCGGGCGAGCACCTCCTTGCCCGTGCCGCTCTCGCCCGTGAGCAGCACCGTAGACTTGAACTCTGCCGCGCGCTCGATCAGCTCGAGAACCTCGATCATGGCCTCGGACGCAGCGACGATCGGGCGCTCGCCGCCGACGCGGAGCACGTCACGCCGGAGCAGCGCGTTCTCGCGCCGCAGTCGTTCCCGCTCGCGTGCCTTGCGGATCGTGAGCAGCGCTTCGGAAGGAGTGAAGGGCTTGCCGAGGTAGTCATACGCGCCGCATTGCATCGCTTCGATGGCGAGCTCCGGGCCGCCGTGGGCAGACATCAGGATGAGGGTTGCGCCAGGAAGCCGGCGAGCGAGCTGGGGCAGCAGCTCGAGGCCGTCCACGCCAGGCATGCGCAGGTCGCAGAGCACGACGTCGACGGGTCCCTTCTCGAGCAGGGCCAGGGCACTGGCGCCGTCAGGCGCCGCCACCACCTCGTAGTCCTCGGCCGAAAGCACGAGCTCGAGACTCTCGCGCAGCGCCTCGTCGTCATCGACGATCAGGATCCGGAGTGACATCCACCCTTGTATCGGCAGGCGGCCTTGCGCCGTGAAGCTGCAGCCGGGAGGCAGGTGCCACTCGCAGGTGTGCAGCATGCGCCTGCGCTGCCGCCGAGAGGAATGTGATCCGCGTCACCGAGAAGCTGCGCAAGGCGCCTCAAGTCCCCGAACTGCCGGCCGATACAGCTCGACGTGAGGGTGGCGCGCGCGGAAAGCCGGTCCGTAGCGTCGCATCTTGGGGGGAATCGCCCGTGAACAAAGTGCAGCGCTCTCGTGAAGCGCTGATGATGAGCAAGGCAGAGCTCGCCCGGAAGGCCGGACTCTCGACGCTCACCATCGACCGACTCGAGGCGGGCCGCCCCTGCCGCCTCGACACCAAGCGCAAGGTCCTGCTCGCACTCGGTCTCAAGGTCTCCGACAAGGATCGTGTCTTCGGCGAGGTTGGCAGCGGTGAGCTGGCACTCGGCCACGCCCGCTCGGTTCCGGAAACGCTCGAGCGCCCCTAGGGCGCATTGGAAGGAACGAGGCCCATGAAGCTTCCGTTCGGACAATTCAAGACGAAATCGCTCTTCGGCCTCGACATCGGCTCCTCGTCGGTGAAGGCCGTGGAGCTGAAAATCGGCCCGAAGGGCTTCGAGCTGGTCCACCTGGGCATCGCAAAGCTTCCGCACGACGCGATCGTGCAGGGTGCGTTTCTCAATGCGAGCGCCATTGCGGGCGCGATCCGCGAGGCGATGGCGAGCGCGAAGATCAAGGGTTCGAACGTCGCCGTCGCCGTGTCCGGGCACTCGGTCATCGTCAAGAAGATCTCGCTTCCCAGCATGACGCGCGAAGAACTCGAGGAGTCGATCCGCTGGGAGGCCGAGCAGTACATCCCGTTCGACGTGAACGAGGTGAACCTGGACTTCCAGATCCTCAACGCTGGAGCAGTCGAGGGCCAGATGGACGTGCTCCTGGTCGCCGCGAAGAAGGATCTGATCGACGACTACGTGAACGTTCTGGCCGAAGCGGGTGTGACACCGAGCGTGATCGACGTCGCCGGCTTTGCAGTCTCCAACGCTTATGCGGCAAACACAGACGCGGCGCCGAACGACGTGATCGCGGTCATCAACATCGGAGCCCAGAGCACCAACATCAACGTTCTCGCGCACGAAGCTCCGGCATTCACTCGCGACATCGCGGTCGGGGGCAACGCCTACACCGAAGAGATCCAGAAAGCGCTGTCGATCAGCTTCGACGAGGCCGAGCGCATCAAGCTCGGCGGCTCCAGCGAAGAGGAGAGTCAGGACGTGGTGCCGCAGGAGGTCGAGCAGGCCATGCGGAACGTGAGCGACTCGGTGATTGGGGAAATCTCCCGAAGCCTCGACTTCTTTTCGGCTACCTCAGCCGAGAGCCGAATCACGAAGGTCTACCTCGCCGGAGGGTCGTCCAAGGTTTCTGGACTCGACAAGCGCTTCGAGGAGAAGACGGGCATCCCCGTAGAGCGCCTCAACCCGCTGGCCCGGATGCTGCCGAGCTCGATCTACGAGTCGGACTTCATCTCCGACATGGCGCCGTTCCTGGGCGTCGGTGTCGGGCTCGCCCTGCGAGAAGGGAGTGAACGATGATCGAGATCAACCTGCTCCCGGTCCGCGAGGCCCGGCGCAAGGCGGACATGCAGCAACAACTGCTGCTTTTCGGGCTTGTACTCGGCGCCTCTCTGGCGGTGTGCCTGATCGCGGAGTTTGCGATGCTGGCGGCGCAATCGAACGCCGAGACACGCGTCATGCAGCTGAACTCGCGAATTTCGGGCTTCCAGACCCAGCTCGCCCTGGTCGAGGAGTCCAAGAAGAAAGCCAGTGAGATCGAGAGAAAGTTGGAGGTGATTCACAAGCTCGATCGCTCGCGCAGCGGTCCTGTACGCCTGCTCGACGAGCTCGCAAGCCGCTCCCCGCAGAACCTCTGGATCACGATGCTCAGAACCAAAGGTACGCATATCGAGCTCGAGGGCATGAGCCTCGACACGGAGCTGATCGCCGAGTTCTTGAACAGGCTCAACGACTCGCCCTATCTCAAGGACGTCGAGCTCACGAAAACGGAGATCAGTGCCGCCGGGCTCAAGGGCGCGGAGGCCAAAGAAGCGACTGGCCTCAAGCTGAACAGCTTCCAGGTGACGGCGGTGTTGACGAGCCCCGGGGCAGAGGCGTCGCAGCCGGCGACGTCGGTTCCGGCGCCCACGACGCCCGCAGCGCCGGCGAAGCAGGGATAGGGGGAAGGCGATGGAGCTCGGACTCGACAAATTCCAGGGAGTGTTCGGCAAGCTGCGGAAGCTGCCCCAGTCGCAACGCATCGCATTGCTCGCTGCGATCTCAGCAGCGGTAGTAGGCTCCTACGTCTACCTCTTCTACCTGCCGGCGCGCACGACGCTCGAGCGTCTCGGTGTGCAGCAGCTGGAGCTGCAGCGCAAGCTGAGCGAGGTGAGCGCTGTTGCGGCGAATTTGCCGGCCTTTGAGGCGCACCTCACGGAGCTGGATGTGGAGCTCAAGACGGCGCTGCGCCAGCTCCCCAGCAGCAAGGAGCTTCCGGGCCTGCTGACGGACATTTCCAGCCGGGGCAAGGACGCGGGTCTCGAGTTCAAGGCCTTCCGGCCCAAGGAAGAGGTGCCTCGGGAGTTCTACGCAGAGGTCCCGATCGAGATCGAGTTCAACGGTGGCTTCCACGAGATCGCGCACTTCTTCGACGCTCTCAAGGATCTGCCCCGAATCGTGAACGTCGCGGATCTCCTGGTCACAGTCGAAACGGCGACGCCGCTGGCAACGCGGCTGAATGTCAAGGGCACCGCGACGACGTTCCAATTCCTGGAGAAGGCGGCGGCTCCGGCCGCTCCCGTAGCTCCAGTCAAGCGGGCACCCGCAAAGGCGAATGGAGGTGACGCGTGATGCGGCGCATGGCCGGAATGGCGCTGCTCGGGGCACTCGTTGCCGCGTGCGGTAACGAGGCCGCGGGGCCGAGCACGAGCGAGTACGAGGCTGCGCGAGCTCAGAAGCTGCGGTCCGAGACGCTGCTCGCGGGCAAAGGGGCAAAGAAGCCGGCCGCGGCTTCGGCGGAAGCTGTCGGAGGCAACTTCGAGAAGGGCTACGTCTACGACGCCACGGGCAAGCGGGATCCCTTCCGCTCCTTCGTGCTCGAGGAAGCCGGACGCCGCAACAAGGGGGAGCGCGGGCCGCTGGAGCAGTTCGAGCTCGGGCAGATTGCGCTGCAGGCGGTGGTTTGGGGCACGGATAAGCCGCGCGCGCTGGTCACGGACCCGCAGGGCCGGGGCTACATCGTGAAGGAAGGAACGCCCATCGGGAAAAGCTCGGGAACGATCACAAAGATTGGCGACAATATGTTGGTCGTTCGTGAGGTCTACGTGGACACGCTTGGTCTGCGGACCGAGAAAGACATTGAGAAGCGTATTCGCCAGAGCCAGGGGGGGTAGGTCATGATGCGAAACACTCGGGACGGAATTGGGCGCACTCCGCGTCGGGCGCTCGCCGCGACGCTGCTGGCCGGGGCTGTGGCCCTGGCGGGTTTCGGAGGCTTGATCGGACCGGCCCGCGCGGCCGACGAAAGCGCCGCGGCGGAAGGTATCGACGCGGGCTCCGCAGCGGCGGAACAACGCATCCCGAGCCTTGCCGCGGCGACGCGGCTGCTTGGGATCGAGTCGGAGAGTACGCAGGGCGGAACCTTGCTGCGCCTGCGGGCCGACGGTGAAATCGCGAACGCGAAGACCGTGGTGCTCGAGAATCCGACGCGCCTCGTCCTCGACCTGCCGGGCCTGAAGAGCGCGATGGCAGCGAAAGGCCTCGACGTGGGCACTGACCAGGCGGCCCGCGTGCGCATCGGACAGCACGACGACAAGCTTCGGATCGTGGTGGATGGGGGCCCGACTGCGAGGCCCTTCGAAGGCCATGCCTTGATGCCGCGGCAGGACGGCCTTTGGGTCGGGCTCGGCAGCGAGGCTGCACGTCTTGCTTCGGGTTCGCCGGCCGAGTTCGTTGCCCGCAGGGAGCCAATCCTGTCTGAACCCATCGCGAGCATGCCCGAGCCGCCGGCAGCGGAGGCCGCTTCGTCGATGGCTGCGCCGATTGCGGCTCTGAGCGAGGCGCCGGCGCCGGTGAGCGCTGCCGCCGAGCCTGCGAGTGAGACACTGCCGCTCGGAAATGCTGCGCAGGCCACGACTGCGTCCGAGAGCCCGGAGACGCCCGCGCCGACCGACAGCGTGAAGGTGCACGGCGTGCAGTACGACGCGCAGCCCGACCGGGACCGCTTGGTGATCGTCCAAGAAGGCCTGGCGCCGCACTCGATTCTCCGGCCCGATGCGGAGACCCTCGTCATAAGCCTGCAGAACGCGGTGCTCGATCCTGGCGCGACGATCCGCGTCACGCCCCAGGAGCCGGGGCCGATCTCGCTGGTTACGGCGATCCAGATGCCGAACGCGACGACGCCCGAAGTGCGCATCGCCATTGCTCGCGCTCCAGGAGCCGAGCCCAGGGTGACCCAGGAAGGAGAGTTCCTGGTGCTCGACTTCCCGCGCTCCAGCAAGCTCGAGGATGCGCTGCTCAAGACGCCCGATCCGGATCGGGTGGAGCGCATCGCACATAGCGCCGCCGCGGCCACGAGCACCGCGGCTCCGGCCAAGTCGGCTCCGAGCCATGCGCCGGCGGCTGCTGCTGCGGGTGCGGGAGCAGCCTCGGACCTGCTCCAGGAAGGCGGCCTGATCGGTGGCAAGACCTACACCGGGCGGCGCCTCTCTCTCGACTTCAAAGACGTGGACATCTCCGACGTGCTGCGCCTCATCGCCGACGTCTCGGACCTCAACGTGATCGCCGGCGACGAGGTGAAGGGCCAGGTCACCATCCGCCTCACGGATGTGCCGTGGGACCAGGCTCTCGACGTGATGCTGCTCACCAAGGGCCTCGGTTTCGTGCACGTGGGCAACGTGCTCCGCATCGCGCCCCAGGAAGTGCTCAAGGCCGAGGAGGCGGCGCGCCTCGAGGCCCGCCGCAACAACGAGAAGCTCGCAGATCTGGTGGTGAAGATCCATCCGGTGAACTACTCGAAGGCGACCGAGCTCGAGCCGATGGTAAAGAAGCTGCTCACCTCGCGCGGCACGGTGAACGTGGATCTCCGCACCAACACGCTGGTCCTGAAGGACATCCAAAGCGTCGTCAACGAGTCCTTGGCCCTCGTGAAGGCCGTCGACACGCCGACGCCGCAGGTGCTGATCGAGTCGAAGATCGTCGAGGCCAAGCTCGACTTCACGCGCGAGCTCGGTGCCGTCTGGGGCATCGGCTCGAACCCCGACATGACCGGCTCCAATGACGACTTCAAGCGCCAGGGAACGGGTCCGCCGGACACGACGTTGGGCGGAAGCTCGTTCGGGTTCCAGCAGCCGAACAACGTGGTGGTGTCCAACCCGATCACGTCCTCGGCCAATGGTCTGATGAACCTGGGTGGCTACATCCTGAACGACCGCTTCAACCTGACGCTCCAGCTCCAAGCGTCTGAGGCTAACGGCGAGACCAAGACGATCTCGAGCCCCCGCGTCGTGACCCTGGACAACCGCAAGGCGTCGATCAAGCAGGGCGTGTCGATCCCGTACCAGACCTTCGAGAATGGGGATGCCCAGCTCAATTTCATCGATGCGGTGCTGAGCCTGGAGGTGACGCCGCACATCACGGCGGACAAGAGCATCATCATGAAGATCCTGGTGACGCGAAACTCGCCAGATTTTGCCGTCGCGGTGGCCGGCACGCCGGGCATCAACAAGAACGAGGCGGATACCGAGACGCTCGTGAAGGATGGGCAGACGCTGGTGCTCGGTGGCATCTACGTGGTCGACCGTTCGGATAAGGCTACTCGCGTGCCCTTTCTGTACCGGATTCCGATCCTCGGAAATGCGTTCAAGAACAACTCCATCAAGGACAATCGAAAAGAGCTGCTGATCTTCGTGACGCCGCGTATCGTGCAGACGGAGACTGCGCAGAACTGATCGCGCAAAAAATGAGCCCGGATCCGTCCGGGCCGGCAACTGGCGACGGGGGAGCTTCGGCTCCCCCGTTTGCCGTTATACTGCGGGCGTGGAAGCGCCGCATTCGACGCGCAGCGCGCAGTCTGCCGGGACGCCCGGCGCGCGGGCCGGAACCATCTGGCTGGTCGGGATGATGGGGTCCGGCAAGACCAGCGTCGGGAAGAGCCTCGCGAAGCGCCTCGAGCGCGTATTCGTCGACAGCGACCAGGAGGTCGAGCGCGTAGCCGGCATCCGGATAGCGGCGATCTTCGCAGGGGAGGGAGAGGCGGGATTCCGAGCCCGCGAGCGCGCGGCGATCGAAGCCATTGCCGGCGCCCCTGCGGTGGTCTCCCTCGGAGGCGGCGCCGTTGCACAGCCCGGCATCGGCGAGATGCTCGCCAGCAGCGGGACGATCGTGTACCTGCGTGCGCGGCCCGAGACGCTGCTGCGCAGGGTGGGCGCGGGAGAGACGCGACCACTACTCCGGGGCCTAAGCCCTGTGGCGCGCCTTTCGAAGATCCGGAGCCTGCTGCTCGAGCGAGCGAAGTATTACGAGCGGGCGCAGGTCGTGATCGACACCGACCTGTCGGATGCGGAGACGCTGGCGGACGAGCTCGCGCAGCGACTCGGGGGAGAGCCAGCGTGAAGGCGAAGATCAGCGTGCCGGCGCGGCGGGTAACAGTCTCCCTGGGCGAACGCTCGTACCCGATCGAGATCGGCGTAGGCACGCTCCGAGAGGCCGGGCCGGCCATCGCGGAGCGTACGGGCGCGCGGCAGGCCGTGGTGGTGACGGAGCCCGGCATCGGTCGGCGCTATGCCGGTGCGCTGCTTCAAGGGCTCCGAAAGGCCGGGCTGCGCACGGCGCGCATCGACGTGCCGAGCGGCGAGAAGCACAAGAGTCTGCGCGAAGCCGGCCGGATCTACGAGGCATTGGTGGGCGCCGGGGCGGACCGCAGCACTGCCATCGTCGCCCTCGGAGGGGGCAAGATCGGCGACCTCGCGGGCTTCGTGGCCGCCACCTGGATGCGCGGCGTGCCCTTCGTCCAGGTCCCGACGACACTGCTGGGGATGGTCGACTCGGGCGTCGGAGGCAAGGTCGCCGTGAACCTGCCGCAGGGCAAGAATCTTGCGGGCGCCTTCCATCAGCCTCGTTTGGTCTGGATCGATGCTACGACCCTCGAGAGCCTGCCGATGCGCGAGCGCGCGGCGGGCATGGCGGAGATCGTCAAGGCCGGCGCCATCCTCGACGCCGACTTCTTTGCCTGCCTCGAGCGCGACGCTGTGCGGGCGCTGGCCCTCGACATGGATGCGCTGCTCCCGGTGCTCGAGCGCGCCTGCGCCATCAAGGCCGATGTGGTGGCGAAGGACGAGCGCGAGACGGGCCTGCGCATGCTGCTCAATCTCGGGCACACGCTGGGCCATGCGATCGAGGCGCTTCAGGGCTACCGCGGGATGCTTCACGGTGAGGCCGTGGCGATCGGCATGGCCTGGGCGGCCCAGCGCTCGGAGGAGCTGGGGCTTGCCCCCCGCGGCACGGCGGCCCGGCTGCGAGAGTTGCTGGCGCGTTGCGCGCTCCCTACCGCTCTTCCGCCTTTTCCAAGGAGTGCTTATCTCGCGGCCCTGCGTGTCGATAAGAAGCGCAAGAATGGTCGGATTCGCTACGTCGTGCTGCGCGGGATCGGCAAGGCCGAGACCGTGCCGCTGACGCCGGCCGAAATTCTGCCCGCCGCCGCGCTGGGGGCGCCGGGCCGGGCGAAGAAGCGGAAGGCTGCGCGAGACTGAGGAGGAGCCGGTGGATTACGAGGCACTCGGAGAGGGCAGGGCAGAGGCGCCGGGCGCCGCTGTTCGCGCCGAGCAAGCGCGCCGGGCGGGAGATCCTGTCGCGGCAGCGGCCATTGCACACGAAGGGCTCGGCCACACCGACGATGCAGCCGTGCGAGTGGCGCTCGCGTTGGCACTGCTCGATCAAGGCGAGTTCGACGAGGCGCGACACGCCCTCGAGAGCCTGCTGGAGGTGCTTGTCGGCGACGAAGCCCTGCACCACGGAGCGGGCTTCGGCTCGTACGCGGCCCACGGCGGGATGATCTCGGACGGGACGCTCGCCGCTGCGACCGCTGCGACGCTCGAGCTCGTGGGCTCTCTGGACGACGACGGCTTCGAGCGTGCGATGCAAGAAGCGGAGGTGCAGCGCGAGCTCATGCTCGACGCGGACGAGGTGGCGGAGCAGGCGCTGCGCGAGGTGCCGGCGGAGCTGCCGGACGAGATCCTTCCCTCCGCGGACTCCCCCTTCGCTACGCGTACGTTCGCGGATCTGCTCGAGAGACAGGGCCACGAGTTCGAGGCCGAGACCCTGCGCAGCAGCCTCGCAGGCCGACCGCAGGATTCTGCGCAGCGGGCGGACGGGCCGCAGGGTGCCGCAGAGCAAGCGAGCGTGCGTGTGCAAGCGACGCTGGAGCAATGGCTGGAGAATCTGAGGAGGACGGCGGCATGAGCTTCGAGAGGATCCTACGTGGCATCGTGGACGAGTGCGGGGGTGGGCTCGGCGCGGCCCTCATGGGCAACGACGGCATCCCCATCGTTCAGGTGATGTCCTCGCGCCCGGCCCCGGCCTTCGGTGCGGAGGATATGGGCGCGGCCGGGGCAGAGTTCGGCCGCATCCTCGACGAGATCCGCAAGGTCGCGGACACCCTCGACGGCGGCACGCTTCAGGAGGCCGTGGTGAGCCTCACGCGCTTCACGCTGGTGCTGCGCGGGGTGGACGCAGACACCTTCGTGGTGCTGGCCCTCACGCCGGATGGCAACCTCGGCAGGGCGCGCTATCTCGTACGGCGCCATCTGCTCGCGCTCCGCGAGGAGATGTAAGAGGGCGCGCGATGCCGGATCCGCTCCGCATCCTGGTGGTACATGGGCCGAACCTCAACCTCCTGGGATCGCGGGAGCCGTCGATCTACGGCAGTACGACCCTGGAGGAGATCAATACGCAGCTTGCTGCCGCGGCGAAGCAGGCCGGTGCGGAGGTCGAATTCTTCCAGTCGAACCACGAGGGCGCGCTGATCGACCGGATCCAGGAAGCCCCCGCTTTCTTCGACGGGATCCTGATCAACCCCGGCGCGTTCACCCACACGAGCGTGGCGCTACGAGACGCGCTCGCCGCCGCGAAGCTCCCGGTCGCCGAGGTCCATCTCTCGAATGTCCACGCGCGCGAGGAGTTCCGTCGACACTCGTTCGTGTCGCCGATCGCAACGGGCGTGATCTGCGGCTTCGGTGCCCGGAGCTATCAGCTCGGGCTCGAAGGTCTGCTCGGGAGCCTGCGAGAAGGAGCGGCCTCCGAATGAGGCCCGCCGCAGGCTGATACGCAGTGCCGCAGGCCTGGCGTCTCGTACTGGATCCGCCGGCGCACGGCGTATGGAACATGGCGGTGGACGAGGCGCTGCTGGCCTCGGCCCAGGCCGGCGGCGTGCCGACGCTGCGGCTGTATGCCTGGAGCGGCCCCTGGCTCTCCCTCGGCTACGCGCAGTCGCTCTCGCGCGAGCGCGCAGAAGCCTGCGAGCGCGCGGGGGTGGGCGTGGTGAGGCGCGCCACTGGCGGCCGGGCTGTGCTGCACGGAGCAGACCTCACCTACGCCGTCGCAGCGCCGGAGCCGGACCTCCCGCCCGGCTTGCAGGCCTGCTACGCGCTGGTGTCGCAGGTG
>CAYGXT010000074.1:0-10364 GCA_964353695.1 uncultured Myxococcaceae bacterium | reverse complement strand
CATTGAGCGCGAGGCGGGCGAGAGGCCCCACCAAGTAGGCCCCGCCGTCGCGGCGCCGGCAATGGAGGGCCGTCGAGTGCGGAACCTGCGACTCCACGAAAGCCGAGTCGAACTCCGACACCGCGACGTCGAGGCCTCGCGTCGACACCAGACGGCCTTCGTTCATCGGGTATTCGTGCGGATGGCGCAGCGATACCAGCTCGATCTCCTGCGGTCGGCTCGGGATCGGCAACGAGGCGATCCAGCGCAGGCAGGCCTCGGCCTCGCCGGCGGCATGCACCAGCTCCGACTCGAAGCTCGCCATCTCGCTGCGCGTCGGCGTACGCGAAAAACCTCCGATGCAGGCGCCGACAGGATTTACAGGACGCCCGCCGAGCAGGGCGAGAATGCGATTGCCGAGCTTGCGCAGCCGCAGCGCACGCTCCACCTGCGCCGGATGCAGCTTTGCAACGGCGATGCCATCGTCGAGGCCCAGGTAGTCGGGTGCGGCCAGGAAGAACATGTGGAGGAGGTGGCTCTCGATCCACTCGCCGCAGGTGAAGAGGCGCCGGAGCTGCCACACGGCCGGATCGATCGTCACATCGAAGATCGACTCCACGGCATGGACTGCGCTCATCTGGTAGGCGACGGGGCAGATGCCACAAATGCGCGCCATCAGGTCCGCCAACTCGCGCGCGGCGCGGCCGCGCAGGAAGCCCTCGAAGAAGCGCGGCGGTTCGTAGATCTCGAGGCGCAGATCGACGACGCGGTCGCCCTCCAGCGTCAGATGGAGCGCGCCCTCGCCTTCGACCCGCGCCAGAGCGCCGACCTCGATCGTACGCCGCTCAGCCATGCTCACGCTCCAGCGCCTCGGCCGCGCGCTGGAAGGGCGCAGTCGCGTTGTAGATGCCGCGAAATCGGCGCGCGATGTCGGCAGCCGAAAGTCCCAGCGCGCGAAGCTGCAGCGCCAGCGCCTCCGGGTTGGGATCGTCTGCCGGACCGAAGCAGCCATAGCAGTCGCGCCCGATCGATGGACAGAGTGCGCCGCAGCCTGCCCGCGTCAAAGGACCGAAGCAGGGGATGCGCCTGGTTACCAGCACGCAGATCGTGCCACGCCGTTTACACTCGATGCAGACGCTGTGGCCCGGCAGATCCGGCTGCGTGCCGAGCAGCAGGCGTAGCAGCACGCGCAGTAGCTGCGCGCCACTGACCGGGCAGCCCTGGATCTCGTGGTCCACCTTCACGTGCGCAGAGATCGGTGTCGAAGTAGGGAGCGTCTCGAGCCAGCGAGGCTTGGCATAGACGTGCGCCTTCCACTCCTCGACGTCGGCGCGGTTGCGCAGGGCCTGCAGGCCACCCGCGGTGGCGCAGGCCCCGATCGCGACGAGCAGGGTACTCTGCTCGCGGATGCGGCCGATGCGCTCCACGTCGTGGGCCGTGGTGACGCTCCCTTCGACGAGCGACACGTCCCAGGGCCCGGGCAAGACGCGGCTGGAGGCCTCCAGGAAGTGCGCGATCTCGAAGCGCTCGGCGAGAGGTAACAGCTCGTCCTCGAGGTTGAGGAGCTGGAGCTGGCAGCCGTCGCAGGACGCAAATTTGTGTACTGCGAGGCGCGGGCGGGGGGCGCTACGCGGCGCGCTCATAGGTGCTCCGTCCGGAAGAAGCGCCGGATCTCTGAGAGCCGGAAGATCGGCCCATCTTTGCACACGAACTTCGGCCCGAGCTGGCAGTGGCCGCAGAGCCCGATGCCACACTTCATGTTGCGCTCGAGCGAAAGGTAGATGCGCTCGTCGGGAAGACCGCGCGCGCCGAGGATGCGGATTGCATGGTGCATCATGATCTCGGGGCCGCACATCAGCAGGATCGTGCGCGCGGGATCGATCTCCACCTCCTCGAAGAGCTCGGTCACGACACCCGTGTGGTCGCGCCAGCTCCGGTTGGGCTCATCGGCAGTGAGCAGCACGCGCGTGTTGGGGAAGCGATTCCAGGCATCGAAGCGCTCACGAAAGACGAGATCCATGGCCTTCTTGACGCCGTGCAGGATGGTGACGTGGCCGTAGCTCGCGCGGCGGCGGAAGAGGTAATCGATGGCCCCCGTCACGGGCGCGCAGCCGAGGCCGCCCGTCACCACCAGCACATCCTTCCAGCGCGCCTCCTGCAGCGGCCAGCCCACGCCGTAGGGGCCGCGGATCCCCAGCACGTCGCCAAGGTCGAGGCCTTCGATGACGCGCGTCGTGCGACCGACGATGCGGATGGTGTGCTCGAGGGTCTCCTCGTCGGGATCCGAGGAGATGGAGATCGCCACCTCGCCCACGCCCGGTACGTAGAGCATGTTGAACTGGCCGGGCTCGAAGTCGAAGCGCGGGCGCGCGGCGGGATCCAGCAGCCGCAGCCGGTAGGCGTGCAGCGAGGCTCCGAAGGAGCGCTTCTCCACGATCTCGGCCGGCTCGGGCAGGAGCGCATCGGGGAGCAGGCGAGGCGACGGGCCGTGCGCGCTCATACGCGAGGCTCGCGCAGGGCCTCGACCTCTTCGGTGAGGTCGATCCCAGTGGGGCACCAGGTAATGCAGCGGCCGCAGCCTACGCAGCCCGAGCTTCCGAACTGATCGATCCAGCTCGCCAGTTTGTGAACCAGCCACTGGCGGTAGCGGTGGACGATCTTCGGCCGGAAGTTGATGCCGCGCACCTGTGCGTGCTCGCGGTTGAAGCAGGAGTCCCACTCGCGGACACGGATCGAGCCGCTGCCATCGAGGAAGGGCTCGTCGCGCTCGTCGTGGCAGAAGCAGGTCGGGCAGACCTGGGTGCAGTTGGCGCAGGAGAGGCAGCGGGCCGCAACGGCGTCCCAGTGCGGGTGCTCGAGGTTGCGGTAGAGCATCTCGGGCAGGTCGCTGGTATCGAGGGCGCGCGTCATATGCGCGGTGCAGGCCGAAAGCGCCGCGCTCTCCTCCGCGACGCGCGCATCGGGAGCTTTCGAGAGCGAGAGCGTGGCGAGGAGGTCGCTGCCCGCGGCGCCTGCCGAGCGGACGAGAAAGCCGTCGCCCAGCTCGGTGAGCGCGAGGTCGAAGCCCGACTCGGCCTTGGGCCCCGTACCCATGGAGACGCAGAAGCAGGTCTGTGCCGACCGCGTGCAATGGACGGCGACGAGGAAGAGCCGCTCGCGGCGGACGGCGTAGGCTGGGTCGGGCACGCGATCGTGCAGGAAGATCCGGTCCTGGACGCGGAGGGCGGCCAGGTCGCAGGCCCGTACGCCGAGCAGGGCGAGCTTCGGCGGCTCGGGCCGCCTCGACTCGGCCCGGAAGCTCCGGCCCTCGCGAGAGATCTGCAGCAGCTCCTCACGCGGCGCGAAGACGAAGGCCTTCGGCGAGGCCGGCCCGCTCACCACGTCGAAGAGCCGCGCATGCCCGGCCCACTCGAGCTGGTAGGAGCCTGGGGCCTGCTGCTCTCGCCAGCCCTCTGGGAGATCCTTGGCACGCAGGATCTGGTCCCAGGCGATCGCGCCGTCGCGCACCACCGGCCCCATCACGCGATGGCCAGCGGCAGCCAAAGCGTCGATCAGCCGCTGCAGGTCGTCCCGCGGTAGCCAGTCCGGTTCGAGATCCGCCCCTCCCAACTCACCTCCTCCAGACTGCGACTCGATGCCCCGTCGGACTCATATCCCGCGACGAATCGCCCCGTATCTGCCCGCCCAAAATGTTCGCCCTCGACCCGAGCGAGGATCAATGCATGGCACGTGCCAGCAATCAGGCGCCTGTGCCGCGAAGGCCTCGAGCCAGCAGGTAGCGCTCGCTCGTGCCCTTCCGGCTCGCCTCGGGTCGGGTCCCGATCGTCTTCTCGAAGCGGCGGCCGATGGCCTTCGCGGCGGCGTCGGCCTCGGGGCCGTCGAAGAGCTTCAGAAGAAGGTCGCCGCCAGGCTCGAGCAGGGCTGGAATCAGGGCCGCGATCACGTCGAGGAGTTCCTCCTCGCGGGCGCGGTCCGTAGCGCGGATGCCGGTCAGCTTCGGCGCGGCATCCGAGAGCAGGACTCTCGCCTTTCCGCCCAGCGCCTCGAGAATCCTTTCCGCAACGCCCGGTTGCGAAATGTCCGATGAGATTGCGATCACGTTCGCAAGCTCGAGAGGGGGCTCGATGGGCGCGATATCCACGCCCACGACTCTGCCGGACGGCCCAACGATGCCGGAGGCCACTTGGAGCCAGCCGCCCGGCCAGCAGCCGAGATCGACGACGCGCTGGCCTCGCTCGAGGATCCGATGCTTCGCCTGGATCTCGAGCAGCTTGTACGCCGCTCGCGAGCGATAGCCCTCGCGCTTCGCGCGTAGGTAAAAAACGTCCTTACGATCGTAGGGGACGATGGCGGCACCGGGCCGCGCAGGGGGCGGCTATCGCCGGGAGGAGACCGCGGCCCGGATCCGGACAAAGCCCTGGTTATGGCCGGGCACGCACCCGCGGACGAAGATCAGGCTCTTCTCGGCATCCACCTTTTCGACGACCAGGTTCCGGGTCGTCACGCGCTCCCCGCCCATGCGGCCTGGCATGCAGAGGCCTTTGATCACTCGGCCGGGGTAGCTGTTGGCGCCGATGGAACCGCCATGGCGGAAGGCTTCGTGGGTTCCGTGCCCTTCGGTGTGGACAGGGAAGTTGTGCCGCTTCACCACCCCCGTCATGCCTCGGCCCTTGCTGGTGCCGATCACGTCGACGCGCTGCCCGGCGCTGAAGAGGTCGAGCTTGATCTCCTGCCCAACTTGATATTTTGCGGCATCCTCCCCCGAGACGCGGCTCTCGGCGAGCATGCGCTTGGGCGCTACGCCCGCCTTCTCGTAGTGCTTCTGGACGGCCTTCGAGACGTTCTTCCGGGAGCGGTCCACGGCGCCGAGTTGGAGGGCCGCATAGCCATCCTTCTCGGGGGTCTTCTTCTGGACGACGGCGTTGGGGCCGGCGGCGAGGACGGTGACGGAGACGCACTGACCCTGCTGGTCGAAGAAGCGGGTCATACCAATCTTGCGGCAGAGGAATTCGATGGACACGGGGACTCTCTCCGGAGGGGGGTTCTTTGGGCGAGCGCGGAACATAGGGGGAGCGAGCAGGCATGTCGAGCCATTCCTACGCAGTGACCCTGATCCCGGGTGATGGGATCGGCCCCGAGGTGACCGAGGCCGCGGAGCGGGTCGTGGCCGCTGCGGGCATCAAAATTGACTGGGAGCGGGTCGAGGCCGGCGCCGAGGTGATCGCCAAGTACGGCACCCCCGTCCCGGACTCGGTCCTCGACTCCATCCGGCGCAACAAGGTGGCCCTCAAGGGCCCCATTACCACACCCGTGGGGCACGGCTTCCAGAGCGCCAACGTGACGATCCGCAAAGCCCTCGACCTCTATGCCTGTATACGGCCCGTAAAGAGCATCCCGGGGCTCCCGAGTCGCTTCGAGGACGTGAACCTCGTCGTGGTGCGCGAGAACACCGAAGGCCTCTACGAAGAGATGATCGTCGACAACTGCGCCATGCAGCTCGTGAAGGATCCGACGCGATTCGAGGTACTGCTGCTCGACAACCTCTACGGCGACATCATCTCGGATCTCTGCGCCGGTCTGGTGGGCGGCCTTGGCGTGGTGCCCGGCAGCAACGTGGGCGATGACTGCGCCGTCTTCGAGGCCGTGCACGGCAGTGCGCCCGACATCGCGGGCAAGCGCCTCGCGAACCCCGCCGCCGTGATCCTGTCGGCGGCGGAGATGCTCCGGCACCTCGGCGAAGAGGGTGCGGGCCATGCCGTGACACGCGCCGTTCACGCTGCGCTCACGAATCCCGAGACACGCACAGGAGATCTCGGCGGCACGGCGTCGCTCGATCGCATCACGGACGCGATCATCGGCCACCTCGGGTAGGGCGAGCCGATGCGATGCTGATTGCCTCACGGTCCTGAAGCGCGGCTTCGGCTGGGCCAGCAGGGCGTTGCAGCTCCACCCGGCTACCTTTCGTCCGTTCGCCTGCGGCACACCTCCTTCTTTGGAGGGATGCGGCGGGCCTTCTGCGTTTGCAGCCGGAGAGAAATGGCCGGAACCGTTCGCGCCGACACCGACGACGGGGGATCGCTGCCGCCCGGGCTGCGCGATCTCGCGGACGTGGTGGCGCGCGTACGCACGCGCACGGGCCCCGTCCATCTGACCGGGCTCCGGGGCGGCGCCCGCGCCGCCGTGATCGCCGAGCTCGTGCGAGCACAGGGAGAACGCCCCGTACTCTGCCTCGCACCCTCTTCGAAGGCGGGCGACGCTCTGCTCGAGGATCTGCGCTCGATGCTCGGCGAGACGAGTGTGGAGTCGCGGCTGCGAGCGTTTCCACGCCACGACACCCCTCCCTTCGACCGCTTCTCCCCGCAGCCCTTCGTCGTCGCGCAGCGCATGGACGTGCTGTACCGCCTGCTGGCCGCGGCGGGAGCGCCAGGAAGTGTCGCCGCGCGCGAGCCCGCGCCGGTAGTGGTGGCGCCCTGGACGGCCCTCGCGGTGCGCGTCCCCTCGCGCGAGTCCGTACGCTCGCGCTCCGTCCACCTGGAGCTGGGCCAGAGCATCGACCGCGACGCGCTGGTCGAGACCCTTCTCGGCGCCGGCTACTCGCGGATGCCACTGGTGGAGGAGCGCGGAGAGCTCTCGGTCCGTGGTGGCATCCTCGACGTCTTCCCGCCGCAGCGCGCGCGGCCCGTGCGCATCGAGCTGCTGGGCGACGAGGTGGAATCGATCCGCGAGTTCGATGCCGCGAGCCAGCGCTCGCAAGGGAGCCTCGCAAGCGTGGTCTGCGCGCCGCCGCGAGAGCTGCTGCTCGAGCGCAGCCGCGTGATCGAGCGCTCGGACGAGATCCGCGCGCTGGCCGAGTCGGAGCGGATTCCGCCCCGGCACGTGGATGAGATCGTCGACTCGCTGCTGCGCGGATCCGTGCCTCCCGGCGCAGAGGCGCTCGCTCCCCTGCTTCAGCCGGGTCTCGAGTCCTTCCTCGACTTCCTGCCCGACGACACGCTCGTCGTAGTGGACGATGCCCTGGCTGGTCGCGAACGCCTCGTCCGCTATGCCGACGAGGCCTTCACCGGCTACGACGCCGCGCGGGCGGGCGGACGCCTCGTCTGCGCTCCCGAGGACGTGCTCCTGCCGCTCGAGGCGCTCGCCTCCGAGATCGAGGCGCGGCGACCGGTGCATCTCGAGCGGCTCGACGTCGCGGGCAATTCCGCGCGCGGAGAGCGGTACAACGTACGGGCTTACGGTCACGATGAGCTTCGCCGTGCGCTGGTCAAAGCGCGTACCGGCGAGCAGGCGCTGGAGCCTCTCGTCGATCGGCTCGCAGAATGGATTTCGGAGCGCTGGCGCGTGACGTTGGCGGTGCCGTCGCTGTCCGGAGCCGAGCGGCTGCGCGAGCTGCTCGCCACGTACGAAATCACGGCGCGCGTTGCGAACGACGCGCGCCCGATCTGGCGCTGGTCTTCCCCCGGTCGCGTCGAGGTGCGTGTCGCGCCCGTCTCGGAGGGGTTCTCACTGCCGATCGAGCGCCTCGCCGTGGTGACGGAGGAAGAGATCTTCGGGCCGCGCGAGCGGCGACGCATCGGGCGGCTCTCGCTGATGGAGAGCGCCGCCATCGAGGCGCTGGCACAGCTCGCGCCTGGCGATCCGCTGGTGCACGCCGAGCACGGCATCGGCATCTATCGCGGACTCGTCCCCCTCGAGCTCGGCGGCGCGGCCGGCGAGTTTCTGCGCCTCGAGTACGAAGGCGGAGACCGGCTCTTCGTGCCGGTACAAAGGCTGAACCTGATCCAGCGCTATGTCGGCGCCGACGGGCATACGCCGCGCATCGACCGGCTGGGGGGGAGCACCTGGGAGAAGGCGAAGCGCTCCGTGCGGCGCTCGATCCGCGACATGGCGCAGGAGCTGCTCGCCGTACACGCGGCGCGCGAGCTTGCCGAGGGGCACGCCTACGCGCCGCGCGACCGGCACCTGGAGGAGTTCGAGGCGAGCTTTCCGCACGAGGAGACGCCCGATCAGCTCGCGGCGATCGAAGACGTGCTGGCGGACCTGCAGAAGTCACGGCCCATGGATCGCCTGGTCTGCGGCGACGTCGGCTACGGCAAGACCGAGGTGGCCGTGCGCGCCGCCTTCCGCGTGGCGATGGAGGGCAAGCAGGTCGCCGTGCTGGTGCCGACCACGATCCTCGCTCAGCAGCACGAGGAGACCTTCCGCAAGCGCTTCGAGGGCTATCCGGTGCGGATCGAATCGCTCTCGCGCTTCCGCAGTCCCAAGCAGGCGAAGGCCGTGCTCGAGGGTCTGCTGCTCGGCACGCTGGATATCGTGATCGGCACACATCGCCTGCTGCAGAAGAACGTGCGCTTCCGAGACCTCGGACTCGTCGTGATCGATGAAGAGCACCGTTTCGGCGTCACGCACAAGGAGAAGCTCAAGCAGCTCAAGAAGACGGTGGACGTGCTGACGCTCACGGCGACGCCCATCCCGCGCACGTTGCAGATGGCCTTCACGGGCATCCGCGATCTCTCCGTGATCCAGACGCCACCGGTGGACCGTCTCTCGATCCGTACGCAGCTCTGCCGCTTCTCGGATCAGGTGATTCGTGAGGCGATCCTGCGCGAGGTGCGCCGCGGCGGGCAGGTCTTCTTCGTACACAATCGCGTCCAAAGTATCGATGCCATGGCCGATCACATCCGCCGCGTGGTGCCTGAGGTGAGGCTGCTCGTGGCCCACGGCCAGATGAACGAGCACGAGCTCGAGAAGAGGATGCTCTCCTTCATGCACGGCGGGGCCGACGTGCTGCTCTCCACCACGATCGTCGAGAGCGGCCTCGACATCCCCCGCGCGAACACGATCCTGGTGAACCGGGCCGACAGCTTCGGTCTGGCGCAGCTCTACCAGCTTCGCGGGCGGGTCGGCCGCAGCGCGCACCGGGCCTACGCCTATCTGCTGGTGCGGAGCGAGGAGGGCCTCACAGCCGATGCCGAGCGGCGCCTGCAGGCCCTCCAGGACCTGGCCGAGCTCGGCAGCGGCTTTCGCCTCGCGAGCATGGACCTCGAGATCCGCGGCGCCGGCAATCTGCTCGGCGGTGAGCAGAGCGGGAATCTCGCCTGCCTCGGCTATGACGCCTACATGCAGATGCTGGAGGAGACCATCGACGAGCTGCGCGGGCAGCCGCGAGAGGTCGAGGTGGATCCAGAGATCAGGCTCCCGGTAGCGGCGAAGCTACCCGAGGAGTTCGTCCCCGACGTGAGCCAGCGTCTCGTGCTCTACAAGCGATTGGCATCGAGCCGCGAAGATGCCGATGTCGACCGCATCCGTGACGAGATCCTCGACCGTTACGGGCATCTCCCGTCGGAGGCGGAGAACCTCTTCCAGGTGATTCGGCTCAAGATCCTCGCCCGAAAGCTCGGCGTGGCGTCGGTGGACCTGAAGCGAGGCGAGCTCGTGCTGACGGCCGGGCCGGCAACGCGCATCGATCCGCAGCGATTGGTCCAGCGGATGCTGCAGGCGGGAGGCCCGCTCCGCGTCACGCCAGACCACCGGATTCTCGTACCCGCGCCGAAGGATGCCGACCCCCGCGCTCTCCTAGAAGCGGCGCGGCAGCTGCTCTCGAGCTTCGGCTCCGGCGGATGAAGGTCCCGCTTTCGCGGTAGGAGCGCTCCTGGCGCGTCCGCATCTCCGCCCGGGCCTGGGCGCGAAGCCTGGGCTACTATTGACACTTTTGCAGATAGCTGGAGAGCATGCCGAGGTCAACCCACCCTTTGCGCCGCCGACGTACCTCCGAGGAGGCCCGCCGCGAGATTCTCGACGCCGCCGAGAGCCGCTTCGTAGCCGATGGGCCGGCGGCGCTGCGCCTCCAGGAGATCGCGGCCGAGGTGGGCGTCTCGCATCCGACCATCTTGCACCACTTCGGCAGCCGCGAGGGGCTCGTGCAGGCCGTCGCCGCCCGCAGCCTCGAGACGCTGCAGTCCGCCTTGGTGGCGACGCTCAGCGAGCGCGACGTCGCGAAGATCGACGTCGCAGAGCTGGTCAAGCGCGTCTTCTCCGCCCTCGGCGAGCACGGGCAGGCCCGGATGCTCGCGTGGCTCGCGGTCTCCGCCGAGGGCCGAGCCATGGCTGCGGAGGCCGGACCCTTTCTGCGCGTCCTCTCCATGATGGTGCATAGCCGCCGAGTGGAGGCCTGGAGCGGGCCCGAGCCCGCTCCCGCGTTCGAGGACTCACGCTTCATCGTGATGCTCGCCGCCACCGCGCTGATCGGCGATGCGCTCATCGGTCAGGCGATCCGTGCGAGCGGCGGCTTCGGCGACGACCCCGACAGCGGGCGGCGCTTCCACACGTGGCTCGCGGATCTCGTCGTACGGCGCCTCAGCTCAGCGGAGGCGCCCTGATCTAGCGGG
>CAYGXT010000073.1:0-10384 GCA_964353695.1 uncultured Myxococcaceae bacterium | reverse complement strand
CCGTGCTCGCCGGGCCAGACGGAAGCTTCTCCCTTTCGGTCGCGGCTTCGCTCACCGACGGGCTCGAGCTCACGCTCACGGACTCCGCGGGCAACGCGACCTCGCTCGACCTCGGCCGCGCACCGCCGCCGCTGGGCACCGGCCTCGTCGGTCCCGAAGGCGGCGTCGTCGCGGGAGCGGGCGGCGTCGCAGTGCTGATCCCGGCGGGCACGCTGCCGCGCGACACTGAGGTGACCATCACGCCGATCGACCCGGCGACGCTTCCGTCGCCGTTCCGTCCCGATCTCGAAGGGAGCGTTGGCGGTGCGGTGTCGTTCTCGATGGCCGGCTTCGAAATCGCCGACGTCGCCGAGCTGCGCTTCGAGATGGGCCAACGCCTAACCACGCGCATCACCGATCAGGTGCCGCCCTTCGCGATCGACCAGAACGTGACGATCCCGGCGGACGCGGCGCCCGGCACCACACTGTCGCTGGTGCTCACGGGCCGCGACAAGGCGGGGCATAGCGCGGAGCTGCGCGTCGATCTCGCGATCGTGGCGGATACGCCGGACGCGACGCCGCATACGAGCGCGAGCGAGACGATGCCCGTGCTGACGCTCACCGCGCCGGCGCAGGCTACGCCGGGCCAGTCGATCCACGTCGTTGCCAGGGCGGCGCCGCCGGACATCAAGGTGCGCGTGCCGGCCGACCCGTCGCTCGCGGGCGACGAGCAGATCGTGGTGTTCGAAGTGAGCGAGTGGCAGGGCCGCCCGTTCTTCAATCTGCTCGATACCGCGAGCGTGAAGACGCTCGCGAACGGCGAGCGGGTGATCGAGAGCAACTCGCCGCCCTTCCGTGGCCTTCGCAAGGACATCCGCCAGCTGATGTTCGCGGTGATGAAGCAACAGATGTACTCGTTCGCGCAGCTGCTGCTCACCAAGACATCGGGGCTGGCGAAGAAGATCACCGCCAACGCGATGAAGAACACAGACGAGGACGCCGCATTTCTCGCCACGCTGCTCAACGTATTCGGCGACCCGCCCCCCGACATCGAGCCTTACGAGTTCGTGGTGATTCCGATGCGTGGCGGCGTGCCGGCCACGATCCATCTCTTCGACTTCGACACCAACAACGAGCTGGCGAAGCTGCCGGTGGCGCCGGTGCCGCCCGGCGAGTTCTCTGCCGTGCTAGTGCTAGGCGAGGACGGCAACGATCCCAGCGTCACCGCCACCACCTCGCCGGCGAACGACAGGGTGCCTGTGAACGCTGGCATCAGCCTCGCGTTCTCGCACCTGATCGACACCGCGACTTTGACGTCCAATTCGCTCTACATCGAGGACTCCCAGCGCCGGCATATCGATGCCACGATCGCGCTTCCGCAGGGCGGCAATGTCTTCTCCGTGCTCGTGAAGCCACTCCACCCGCTGCGTACCGGCGAGAAGTACAAGCTGGTCGCAACCACGGCGATCCAGCGCGTCGGCGGCGCGGCGCTCGCCGCGCAATTCGAGATGCACTTCACGGCGGGTCTTGCACCCGAGGTGATCGGCAGCTTCTCGCTGCCGAACGCGGGCAGCTTCGACGTCGCGCACGACGTGGCGGTAGTGACGGATCGCACGGGGATGACGACCGTCGATCTTCACGATCCGACACAGCTCACCGCACTCGGCCGCGTCAATCTCGATCCGAACGCCGCCGGCCTCGTGCGCTTCGTGCGCACCATGACGGACACCAGCTTCCCGAACTGGCTTGGCGACACGGTCACGGGCGATCTTGCAATTCTCGACGCCGGCTCGTCTGAGACCTTCTCGGCGCTGCGCTTCTACTCGCTCGCCGACCCGGCACAGCCGCGCCACCTGGGCGGCACGCTGGTGGGGTCGCCGGTGAGTGCGATTCTCGCGACGCAGGAGATCCCGCCCATTCCGGACCCCGAGGACCCGATGAAGTTCAGCGTCTTCGACGCCACCTCGCACCTGCTCGATGGGGTTCCGAAGACGCCGGCGCAGCCCTGGGTGATTGACACCGATGGCGCGCAGACCGCCTACTTCATCAATCAGGGCATCGGGCTGATGACGGTGAATCTGGGGCTCGCGATTCCTCCGCCGGAGCTGGCGAAGCGTGGCTCGCAGCTCGGACCGTCGTACGCTCCGGTCGACAAGACCGGCAGCATCGTCGTCACGACCGATCCGGAGCTCGACGCTAGCGGCGGTACGCTCGCGATCACACAGCCGACGGATCTCGCGCTGGTGACGCAGGCGACGGTGAATGTCGTCGGCACAATCAGCGACGACCACGTCACGTCCGTCCTGGTGAACGGCTTCAAGAAGTCCCTCGATCCCGCAAACCCGCCCGGAGCGCAGCGCAGCTGGAGCCTCGATCTCCGGCTCCACGAGGGCGTGAACCGCGTACTGGCGAGTGCCTACGACGCAAGCGGCACACAGCTCGGCCAGGCCGGCATCCAGGTGCTGCGCAGCTTCGGGACGAATCCGCTCGCAGGGCCTGGCACGATCACGATCTCGCTGCCGCCGCTCGGCGGTACGTCCGCGGCGTCGCAGACCGTGACGGCGTCGGTGACGGACAAGCGCCGCTTCGACCGGATCTACATCAACGGACAGTTCGCGAGTATGAAGAGCTGTCCGGTCGGGACGCTGCGCGCGGGAAACGAGTGCGGCTGGAGTGGCGCCGGCAGCGTCGCGGTGCCGCTGGTTGCGGGCGCCAATACGATCGTCGCGACGGCGATCGACCTCGACGCGGAGGACGTAGACGGGCCGGGCAGCTTCTTCGACCTCGATGTCGAGGAGGGGCTCGCGCTCGCCGTGAAGAAGGACCTCTTCCTGTTCGACGCGTCGAGCGTTGCGCTGGTCGGCAAGCTTCCGATGCCGAGCAACGACGCGTTCCGCGTCACGATCGCGCCGCGCGTGCAGACCGACGTCGACAACGATGGACTCTCGCCGCTCGCCGAGAACGACGATGGAGACGCGATCACGAGCTTCGACGAGCGCAAGAACCTGGCGCTCGTCGGCAGTGGCCCCGGACCCCGCTTTACCTTCGTGGACATCACCGAGCCGCAGAACGCGAGCGTGCTCGGCTGGCTCGAGACCGGGGCCGGGGCGTATCGCGCCGCGGCGCGGCCCGCGCAGGGCATCGCCTGGCTCACCACCGGCAGCGGCATCCAGCAGATCGACCTCACGCACCCAAACCACGAAGGGCTCTGGGACCTAGACACGAACGGCATTGACGACCGCATTCTCTCCGACACACCCGTCTCCGGCGCGCAGGACATCCGCGTCGATGATGCGAAGGGCATCGGCTACGTGCTCCAGAAGGGGCAGGGAATCGCCGCGGTGCGTCTCGACTCCTGCGACACGGACGTCGGCGTCGATGCGACGAGGCTTCAAACGCCCCGTACCACGCGCTACTCGACGCTCGCGTCGGAGCGCCAGGACATTCTTTCGGGCATCCAGTCGGGGCTCAGCAAGCCGGAGTGCTCGGCGGTGCTCGCGGGCGGCTTCGCACTGCTTGCGCAGGGCAGCAGCGCGTGCATCTGGCGCAGCGATGAGCGCTGCTCGACCGCCTACCAGCCGGGGATCAGCGACTACGACTACGAGCTCTTCACGGATGCGGCCGGTGCGGAAACGTGCGCCAAGAAGATGGAGGAGGAGATCGTCAAGAGCAGCCACATCGCCAAGGAGGATCTGAGCGTCTTCGCTGAATCGCGCAGCCAGTTCGAGGCGGGCTATCGCGCCGTCGAGGCGCGCGCGAGCGGGAGCTGCGGCGCCGGTGGCGATCCCTACGGCGATCTGTGTCTGGGCCGCACCGGCCTGATGCTGAAGTGGGTGCTCGAAGGCGAGTGGGTGCGCTCCGGCGGCACCGTCTATGACGGCGGCATCGACCTCGAGCGGGCCCTCGCGACGCTGCGGGCGCCGCTCCCGTCCTCCTACCTGAACGATCCACGTCACGTCGAGCCGTCGCACATTCCGCTGCTCGAGGGCAAGGAGTGGATCTGCCTCGAGGACTTCGCGCTCGCCAAGTCGCTGGCGAGCATTCGCGTGCGCGGTGCCGGGCTCGGCGACGTGCCGATCGTCGATCCCGACTACCTGCGAAAGATTCACCACGCGGCGAAGGCGGGGATCCGCACCATCTACGGCAAGCTGCTGGCGTCGAAAGTTGGGAACCGCCTCCTCCTCGGGGCGACCCGCGAGGACTACAACGGGCCGAACGGCTGTCGCACCGGCAACCGCGGATCGAGCGGCGTGCGCAGCTCGAAGCCATGTGACAGCTTCGAGGAGTACGTCGCGGGCAAGGCGATCGAGAGCGTCGAAAACGGCCTCGGGATCCTGACTCAAGCCGAGGCGGATCTTGCCTACGACTTCTATCGCCACAAGGCGGATGTCGGGCTGCAGATTGCTGGTGAGCAGGAGGCGAACCAGTTCATCGCGTCGGTGATGCGCACCATCGAGGCTGCGAAGAACGACGCGAGCATCAATGGTCCTTACGGCGCGAGCATCGCCGCCTTCAACGACGGACAGCGCCGCCAGAGCAACCTGAACTCTTGCGGCACAGCGATCCCTCACTACCAGCCGGGCGGCGACAATTTCAAGATCAAGGTACCGCTGCGGTTGTTCAATGCAGGCTACGGCGGTGTCGCGAGCTCGGACGTCGTCTTCTACCACGATGGCAACGAGGTGAAGCGCGTCGAGGCGGAGATTCCACCTCCGGGTGGGAGCCGTTTCTACTCGAACAAGGAGTTCGACGCGGACGCGCAGAGCGGCGGCCTGCATAGCGTGCAGTTCCGCGTAGATCCCAACGACCAGATCTCCGAGTACGACAAGCGCAACGACGTTGACGGCTTCTTCTACTACGTCATCGACGCGAACAACACGACGCCGCCGGCGACTCAGGGGTTCCGGCCCGCTCCGCCGGCGTCGGCGCCAGTGCCGACTCCGCCGGCGTCGCCGGTCTGTCTTGACACGAACGGCGCGGCTCCGCCGAGCCCCGGCGTCGAGCTGATTGCGCTCCTGGACGGCCAGTCCAATCGCTCGGTCGCGCCCGGCACCTCGGTGGAGCGCAGCTTCATCGTGCGCAACACCGGCTCGGTCTCGGTGGACGGCCTCGAGATCCACGACTCCGAGCTCGGCGACATCCAGGTCGGAACGCTCGCTGCGGGTGCGTCCACGACGATCACGCGGCAGGCGACCGCGAGCAGCGAGTCGATCTTCATCGCGACGCTTACCGGCACCGACCCCGACGGCAACGGCATCGGCGTGGCGTCCACCTTCGCAAAGCTCGGCGTCTCGGAGCCGCGCAGTGGCATCGCGGTCCGCATCGTATCGCCGCCGCGCACTCGAAATTCTCAGGACCCGGCCGAGACCGAGCCGTTCGAGACGTCCTCGGCCGAGATTCCGGTGTCGGGCATCGTCGAAAGCACAGCCCCGATCACCTCGATCGAGGTAAACGGCGTCCTGGCGACGGTTACGGGAGCGGCTCCCCGTTGGGAGTTCCGCACCGCTCACCCCGTTCCGCTCGTGGTCGGATCCAACGAGCTCGTCGCGAAGGCGCGCAGCGCGGGCGACGAGGAGGCCACTGATCGCGTCACGGTGCGTCGCCTCGCGGCCGACTGCATCTCGGTCGAGAAGCGGGTGGACGGCGACGATCGCAAGCGGGTGAGGCCGGGCGACACGGTCACATATACCGTGCACGTAGAGGCCGGTCCCAGAGATCTAACGGCGGTGACGCTCCTGGAGACGAACTCGGAGACGGGCTTCGCGCCGACGCCCTTCGATCTTGCGTCGGGCGCCTCTCGCGACTTCAGCTTCTCCTACACGGTGCCGATCGGCTTCGACGGCGGCTCGATCGAGAACGAAGTGGTTGCGACCGCGGCCGACGCCGCCGGCGACACCTGCGGTCCGATTGCCGACTCAGCGGAGCTCTGGATCAACGAGCTCGTGCTGAAACCGAAGTTGATGATACTCGGCGTAGCGACGGCTGCGAATCCGAAGACCAGACAGCTCGAGGTGATCTACACGCCGCTCGGCCGCGACGTGAGCGCCCGCACCACCGGTACGCGCTTCGAGTGGATCGACAATGGACTTCCGGCGACGACTGCGATCAACGTCTACGAATACATCCGTGAGAAGCTCAAGGACGCGACGTTGCCGGCCGTGCCTAGCCGCGCGCAGCTCGAGACCGACGTACAGGGCCGGCTCATCGCGAAGAGCAACGGCTGGAACGTTGTGCGTGCGGTGCACCGAAGTGAGCTCACCGGCGGCCTGGAAATCCGCTCGAACTACGCGATCGTGCTGGTGGGCGCCGAGCTCAAGTCGATCGCGATTACGCCGCGCTCGCTGCTCTCGGCGGTCACTGGGGGCGTTGGCGACGCGATCGAGGCGGTGAAGAAGAAGATCGATCAGAAGGCGAAGGCGAGCCCGGATGTCGATAAGAAGGGAAATCCACCGCTCGTGCTCGCCAATGGTCCCATCTTGTGCGGCGCGACGAGGCTCGCGAACGCGTCGCGAGTTGTCGCACAGACCGGATATCTTGAGCTGACTAGCGTCAAGTTCAAGCTCTTCGGTGGCGTAATCGACAGCGTCGACCTGCTCGCCGCCGTGCGGTCCGGAATCGCCGGCCTTGCGACGACGTTCGGTGGACCTGCGGGCGCGCCGATCGGATGGGCGCTGGGCAAGGCGCTGAACGTGGGCCTCACCCACGCGGTGGACTTCACGGTCGAGAATCCTGCCGTGCTCAGCGTCCGCAGCGGCTTTGGAAACGGTCTCGCGACTGCCAATGCAGCGGGCATGACGCTCGTCACCGGTACGCTCGACCTCGGCGACCTCGGCAAGAAGAAGGACGACGTGCTCTCCTTCGTGATCCCCGAGCTGATTTCGACCGAGCTGCGCACGGATCCCACCTATCTGCGTGGGCCGGAGTGTGTCGAGGACCTCCACGTCTTCTCGAAGGTGGGTTCGTCGCACCTGTCGGTGAGCTTCGGCTTCCCGGCTCGGCTCGTGGATTACGGCATTGACGCGGTGGGTGGCGCGGGCACGGCCAAGTACCTGCGCAAGCTCGTCCCGGCCGGGGTTCCGATTCCAAGCACCGGCCGCGGCAACGTGGTGATTCTGCCGGACGATGGACAATCTCCCGTGTCGCTCGAGATGGAAGCTGAGCTCACGCTGAACGAGTTCAAGATCTATGGCTTCGTGATTGGCGTGAAGACACCGACCCTGTTGACGCGTTACGCACCGGCCGCCTTCCCCGGCCTGCCGACGGGGCCGCCGCTCGATCCGAGCGTCGCCACCTATCTGCCCGAGCGCGCCTTCGACCAGCCGGTAAAGGGCATCGGGCCGTACCGGACGCGCGCCAGCGTGCAGACGTGCATTCCGTTCGTCGGTCAGCAGACCGACATCTACGACCCGGCGGCGAACGCGGGCGGCGCGTCGATCCTGGTCGGGCGCAGCGCCTGCACCGATCCGCCGCAGGCGATGGACGACCTTGCGACCACTTGCGCCGACACCGCCGCACGGATCGACGTGCTGGCCAATGACACGGCGAACGTGCCGACCGTTGCGATCGACGGCGCGGCGGCGAACGGCCAGCTTTTCGTGAATCCCGACCAGACCGTGGATTACGTCGCGAACGCGGGCTTCGTGGGCGCCGACTCGTTCACGTACCGCGTGACCGATGCCTACGGCGCGACGGCTACGGCGCGCGTGGACGTGACCGTGGTGGACTGCGGCCAGAATACGATCGTGACGGGCGGGCGACCCGTCGCGGTGGACGACGACGTCGAGGTGAACGACGGCGAGTCTGTGAACGTGGACGTCACCGACAACGACCTCGACCCCAACGGAACGGGCCTTCAGGTCACGATCGAGCTCCCGCCGCTCCAGGGCACGGCGATGGTCGGGCCGGATGGCTCGATCACCTACCAGGCCGCGCCGCACGGCAGCGGCACTGAAACGGTCGGCTACCGCATTACCGACGGCGCGGGCTCGAGCGCGAGTGCCTCGCTTCGGATCGACGTGAACGCCTGCCCGACGGCCGACGCCGGCGACGTCGAGTTCCTGCTCGACCCGTTCATCGAGCCCACCTCAACGCTCGACGGCAGCGCCTCGAGCGATCCGGAAGGCGCTTCGCTGCTGTACTTCTGGACGCAGACGAGCGGACCGCCCGTCGTGCTGACGGGCGCCGATGCGACGCCGAGCTTCGCGGTGCCCCTGGTGGTGAACGAGCCGATCGCCTTCGAGCTGGTGGTTTCCGACGGCCGCTGCGAGAGTGACCCGGCCTCGGTGTCGCGCGTGCCGCTGCAGCTCGCGGGGGTCGTGATCAACGAGGTCGTGCCCGGCGCCACCAGCCAGGTGGAGCTACGCAACGTCGGCCAGACCGTGTGGAATCTGCGCGGTTGGACGCTCGGCGGCTACGTGCTCGGCAGCAACCCGGCGCGCGAGCGCTACGTAAGCACCACCACCGGCGGAACGGCGGCCGTAGACGCGTTCCATCCTGACGCGTACGCGGTGATCGAGTTCCCGGCTCGGAACCTCGCGACGACATTCCTGGCGCTCGAGAGCAACTTGCTGCCTGGGCAGCCGGTGGACTCCGCTGAGGTCGGCGCTTCGTGCGTGCCGAACGCCGGGCTCGGCCGTCCGTCGCTTGCGCGCATCGCCGTGCCGACGAGCCAGGACGTGTGCGCCGACTTCGAGTGGAGGTCGACGGCCTCCATGGGCAGGCATAATTGAGGAGCATGATGCGACGCAGCCTGCGCAGCCGGGTGCTGCGAGGGGTCGGGAGATCCCTCCGGCTCACGCTCGCCTGCGCGTTGCTTCTTGCCGTGGCCCTGCGTGAGCCGCGTGCCGAGGTGCTGGGCGCCGCGTCGATTCCCGTGGTCGGCCTTCAGCTGGAAGTCGACACACGGCCCGACGTGGCCGGGATCCAGTCCACGATGACCGGCGTCAAGAACGTGCCGACCGGCGTGCAGACGCTGGTCGGCGGCGGCCTGGGTGCAACTGCGAGTCTACCGGCCGGTTTCGTCGTGAAGGCGGAGCTTTCCGGTCCGAGCTATGGCAACGCGAGTCTCACCCTCACTGCCTCGCCGAACCAGCTGATGGAGATTCCCGCTCCGCGCGCGCCTGGCGCGCACCGGCTGACGAACATCCGGCTCGAGGACGGGTTCGGCAAGGTCGTGCTCGAGCGCAGCCCGCAACGCGACGAGGTCGTGATCGACGTGATCGACGAGCTTCTCGTCACGCAGGTGATCTCGCGCCAGCTCACACTCGACGAGATCCGCTCGAAGGGCATCGTGATCGACGAGGACAATTTCACGGCGCTCAACTTCACCGTCGGTCTCACACTCGGCACCCGGAACGTCGTGATCAACCTGCCGGTGATCGTCCCGAATACCAGCCAGGGCCTCGCGAGCCTCAACTCGCCGAGCTTCGAGATGCCGGCTGGCTTCGAGAATCGCGGTTTCGACGAGATCGATATCCCGAACTTCTCGATTGCCGGCTTCCAGATGCGCCCGCCGCCCGAGGTGAAGGAGAAGGAGATCAAGCTTCCGGGGATCAACGGCGTAATCGTGATCCCGGGCTCGGTCGGCTTCCTGCACAGCTTCTTCAGTGTCGTGCTCCAGGCCACCAACGTCGCACCGGACGGCTCGGCCCTGGTGCTGCGCAACACAGAGGCCCAGGTTGTGCTGCCGCCGGGGGCCGACGAGATCCCCGCCAGCGGGGACGATCCGCTGCGGCTCGCCGAGACCGCCGCGCACGGCGTGCAGGATACGCTGCCGCTCCTCGACGAGGCGGGTAGCGCCGACATCGCGCCGCAGCGCACCCACGCCGCGGAGTTCCTGGTCGAGGGGCTGCGCGAGGGTACGCACCCGCTGCGGTTCGACATCAAGGGCGATCTTTTCGTGCCCTCGCTTGGGAAGACCGTCGTGATGAGCGGGCGCGCAGCCGGCGTCGTGCAGGTGAAGAACCCGACCTTCAACATCGTGCTGGCTCACCCCGACGTGGTGCGCGACGGCGAGGAGTACCCGTTCTTCGCCACCGTCACGAACACTTCCGCGCAGCCGGCGAACTTGTTCCGGCTGAAGCTCAATTCGCGTTCGCTTTCGGGGGCGCGGCTCGCGGCGGGGGAGAGCGACACCAAGACCGCGAGCGAGATCGCGGCCGGCCAGTCGCAGACCTTCGAGTTCCGGCTCGTCGCACGCACCACCGGCAAGGTCAGTGGCACGGTGTTCCTGGCCGACGAGGGAGTGAACGGGAGCTTCATACTCACCGCCGGCGTAGGCGACACCGGGATCCCGCTCTCGCCCGACACGCTGATCCTGCCAGCCACCACCGACTTCCTGCCCAACGAACCAGATCTCGTGGCGGCGGTGGTGCGCATGCTCGGTCAGGCGTACAGCGTCGCGACC
>CAYGXT010000072.1:0-10418 GCA_964353695.1 uncultured Myxococcaceae bacterium | reverse complement strand
TGAAGCTGCCCTGGCGCGGCAGGTAGGCGCCGCCACCGGCATTGAAGCCGAACATGCACATGATGCTCGGCACCACGCCCGAGACCTTGCGCAGCGCCGTGAAGGCCTCGGAGTAGCCGTCGAGACCGCCCACGCCTGCGGGCACGAAGGCGCCGGCCGAGTCGTTCATGCCAAGGAGCGGAATCCCACGATTGCCTGCCAGGTAGATCAGGTTGGCAAGCTTGCGGCCATTGGTGGCGTCCATGGAGCCGGCGCGCACCGTGAAGTCGTGGCCGTAGATGGCGACGTCACGGCCATGGATCTGGGTCACGACCGTCGCGATGGAGGCGCCATCGAGGCTCTTGCCCCAGTTCTGCCAGAGCACCGTCGGCCGCGCCCCCGGATCCTGGAGCACGTCGATGCGTTCCCACACCGTCATCCGATCCTTGGCGTGCTGGCGCAGGATCTGGACGGGCCCCGCGGCCGTGAACGGGCGGCGGCGTAGCCTCTCGCCCTCGCGCAGCGCCTCGTCGTAGGGTCCGTCTGCAGCCGGCGGGCGCGCGGGGGCTGCCTCGGGGACGTCGCTGGCCAGGGGGTCGTCGAGGGCAGGGACGACGGGATTCGCGAGCTTCATGGCGGACATGACTCTAGCGGGCCTGGGGTCGATCGGCGGGGGGAGGAAGGGCCGCCCCACTGCGCTGAAGGCACGCGCATCAATGCCCCGGCGCTCCCAGTTCCTCCAGGATCGCGACCAGCGCCGGCACGCCACGCTCGAGGTTCCTGACCGAAACTCGCTCGTTGGGGCCGTGGATGCCGAGGCTCTCGCGCGGCGGCAGCCAGCGCGGGAGGAAGCCATAGGACGTGATCCCCAGCGCTCGAAAGTAGTGCGCGTCGGTGAAGCCTGCGATGGCGCGTGGCACGACCACGGCGCCAGGATCGACGCGGCTCGCGACACGCTGAATGGCTCGAAAGAGCTCGGTATCCACGGGCGAGGTGGAGCCCGTATCGAAGGCGAGTAGCGTCTCGACCTCGATGCGCGGGTCGCCGATCACGTCGACGATCTCGGAGCGAAATTCGCTGCAGCTTTCGCCGGGGAGCAGCCGTGCATCGAGGTGCGCCGAAGCCTCCAGCGGCATCACGTTGGTTTGCGTTCCTCCCTCGAGCACGGTGATTGCCACCGTGTTTCGGACCAAGGCGTTCTGGCCGCGGTCCGCGAGGAAGCGCCCGCGGAACGTCGCGTCGAAGTCGAGCCAGAAGGCGAGGTCCGAGAGCTGCTTGCGGTCCTCGTCGCGCGCGTAGGGCGCGAGCGACGCGAACATGCGGGCCACCTCGGGCACGACACGGTAATCGCTCTCGAAGTTCCGGATCTTCTCGAGCGCGCTGATCAGCCTCGGCACGGCCGCGTCGCGCGGCTCGCTCGAGCTGTGGCCAGGCGTACCGCGTGCGAGCACGCGCAGCCAGCAGGGCCTCTTCTCCGTCACCGCGACGCCCCAGACCGTAGGCATCGGCAGCTCGCTCTCGAGGATCCCGCCTCCCTCTGTGAGCAGGAACTCGGCGTCCTGCAGCAGCACACGGTGCTCGCTCGCGATGTAGCCAGCGCCCTGCTGTCCGCCCGTCTCCTCGTCGGGGGTCGCGAGCAGGATCACGTCGCGCTCGAGCTTTGCATCGCGCCGTGAGATCTGCAGCAGTGCCAGGAGCTGCACCACCGTGATTCCCTTCGCGTCGAGGGCTCCGCGGCCCACGACGTAGCCGCCACCGACCAGCCCTTCGAAGGGCGGGACCACCCACTCGGAGGGGCTTGCCGGCACCACGTCGAGGTGGGAGTGAAGGATCACGGGCCGCCTCTTCCCGTTTCCCTTTATGCGCGCCCACACGGCGGCCCGGCCGGCCGTAGATCCATTCGAGGGGGTGTCGATCACCGCCGCCTCGAGTCCCTCCTTCTTGAGGAGGTCGACCAGGAACTCGGCCAGCGGTCGCTCGTCTCCGGGGGGGTTCACGGTCTTGAAGCGGATGGCGCGCGACAGAATCTCGGCGGCAGCGCCGCCCGGATCCTTCTCGAGGTCGGGGAGGCCCGTGCCGTCGAAGGGCCAGACCGCGGAAGCGGGCGCAGGCAGCATGGCCATCAGCGTGGCGATCGCAGCGGCCCGCCAGCCACCCCGTCGCCCGGCACGGCCTGCCATCCCCGCGTCCAAGCTGCCGCTTCGAATCAGGGGAAACCCCTGCGGAGCCCGGAAGCTATCCGCAGAAAGAGACTGTAGGGATTCGCCATCTAAGGGATTTGCGTCCATGACCGATGATAAAAATGTATAAGAAGCGTGACGACCATCACAGTCTTATTGCTGCAATATCCGTATCTACCGGAGCACCTGCGCATGTTTTGATCAGTATATCCCCCCCAGTCGGTCATCAGCAGGGGAGAGCCATGAAGAGCAGACGAGAAATGGGCCTTTTCAGCAGGCTCGACGAGGTGCGGACGCGGCTGGGCGTGCCGCTTCCGGCCACCTTGGCGGTTGCGGTCGTGCTGGCGGGAATGTTCGGCCCTTCGGCTTTTTCTCCTCTTCTCTCCTCTGTCTTCTCGTCTTCGCAGCAGACCTCCGTAGCTGGGCCGGTTTCGGCGCCATCCCTTACTGACGCGGATCTTGCGCTGCGCGCGAGCGCTCCCGCTGCCGTCGATCTGGCCGCCCTTGCTCCGGCTTCGTCGCCGGCCGCCGTCTCGCCGATCTCGCCCCGGTTGGATGCTCCGGTGCAGGCTCTGGTTACGAGTGGCGTGATCCCGCCGAAGGGAACGCTGGCGCAGTCGATGCAGGCCAGTGGCATCCGGCCCGGAACGGTGCAGCGCATCGCCCAGGAGATGGAGTCCGTTCTCGATTTCCGCGCCGCGCGCGCCGGCGACCGCTACAGCCTGACGCGGAAGCCGAACGGAAGCCTCAAGGAGTTCAGCTACACGACGGTTTCCGGCAAGAGCTACCGCATCATCTCCGACGGCCAGCGCTTCGTGGCGGAGACACGGGGCAATGACCTCGTGCGACGCACCGCGCGCGCAGCAGGGCTGATCCGGACGACACTCTACGAGGCGGTGCAGAGCCTCGGCGAATCCCGCCAGCTTGCTACCGACTTCGCCGAGATCTTTCAGTGGGACGTCGACTTCGCGCACGGCGTCCAGCGCGGCGACGAGTTCCAGATTCTGTATGAGCGCCTCTACCGCGTCCGCGCAGACGGCCGCGAGACGTTCGTTGGCCCGGGCCGGATTCTCGCTGCGCGCTACAAGGGTGCGGAGGGCGATCTCTCGGCGCTCTACTTCGAGACCGAGCAGGGCCGCGGCGCGTACTTCCGGCCCAACGGCTCGCCGATGGAGAGGGCGTTCCTGGCGGCGCCGCTCAAGTACGAGCGTGTGAGCTCGACGTTCAGCTACCAACGCCTGCATCCAATCCTCGACATCTTGCGGCCCCACCTCGGCATCGATTACGTCGCCGCTGAGGGTGCACCGCTATGGTCGATCGCCGATGGCATCGTGGTCCATCGCGGCTGGGGTGGAGGCTTCGGAAACCTGCTCAAGATCGAGCATGCCAATGGCTACGTCTCGTTTTATTCCCATCTCTCGCGCTTCGCGAAAGGCCTCAAGGTCGGCGACCGCGTGCGGCAGAAGCAAGTGATCGGCTACGTCGGATCCACCGGCCTCGCCACCGGACCCCACGTCTGCTTCCGCGTCCAGAAGGACGGCCAATTCGTCAATCCGGCCCGGCTCCGCAGCGGCGCCATCAGCCTGGCGTCCGTCGGAAAGCGGGAAGATTTCCGCACAGCGAGCGAGACGCTCCTCGCCGATCTCGGTAGCCGCCCGCTGGTGCCCGTGGACGAGGCGCTCTGATCACCCGCCGCAGCGGGCCTGACACCGCAGCGGCTTCCGGGCGATTGTGCGACGATCCAGCGTGATGGCCCCCCCGGCTCCCCCGGCCACGCAGCCGGCCCCCTCCAGCCCGCTGAGTGAGCGTCTGTGTGACCTCGGTGAGGCGCTCGCAGAGCGCGAGGCCGAGCACGCGGTGGCGCTCGATCAGGCTTTCTGCGAGGCGCAGCGGCTCCGTGCGCGTGTTGCCGAGGCCGTGGACGAGCTGCACGCCTTGCTTGCGGCGCGCGGGATGGCGCACCTCCGCATCACGCTCGGCGAGCCACGGCTCGACGATAAGCATATCCGCGCCGTGCAGTTCGAGCTGTCGCGAGGACGAACCGTCGCGCTCGTCATCGTGAAGAGCCGCGGCGATGTGACGCTGGTCGGGCCCTTCCGCGCCGGCAAGACCGAAGGCCCGTGCGAGAGCGTGCCGTGGGTCCAGGCCAGCACGCTCGAGCTTACGCTGGCGGACTTCCTCGAACGCTTCCTCGAGCTGGCGACGTCGCCATGACACTCGATCGAAGCGAATCCGGGGAGCTCGAGCGGGCCGTCGAATCCACCGCCGATCTCGTGGACTTCTTCCGAAACGGAGAGAAGCCGCGCGCAGCATGGCGGCTCGGCATGGAGCATGAGAACCTCGCGCTCTTCGAGAAGAGCTTCGAGCCCGTGCCCTACGAGGGAGAGCGAGGAATCGAGGCGCTGCTCGAGCGCTACGGCCAGGACGGTGGCTGGAAGTCCGTCATCGAGAGCGGTCACCTGATCGCGCTCGACCGCGACGGGCAGAGCATCACGCTCGAGCCCGGCGGGCAGCTCGAGCTCTCGGGCCGTCCGTGGGTCAGCGCGCTCGCGGCCGCGCGGGAGTTCCGCGATCACCTGGCGGCCCTCGCGCGCGTGTCGGAGCCGTTCGGCATCGCGTGGCTCGCGCTCGGTATGCAGCCGCTCCACGGAACGTCGCGAGCGCCGCGCATCCCGAAGGAGCGCTACCACATCATGCGCGAGTACCTCCCCGCGCACGGCTCCATGGCACTCGACATGATGCACGTGACGGCGAGTGTGCAGGTGAGCTTCGATTTCTCGGACGAAGAGGACATGACGTCCAAGCTCCGGACGTCGCTGGCGTGCGGCCCCATCGTCTCGGCGATCTACGCCAACTCGAGCCTCGCCGACGGAAAGCCCACGGGCTACGTCTCGAAGCGGATGGTCGTCTGGCGGAACATGGATCCGGCCCGCTGCGGCCCGCTCCCCTTCGTTTTTGCCCCCGGCTTCGGATACGCGCGGTACGCAGAGTGGGCGCTCGACGTCCCGATGTTCTTCGTCCTTCGTGGCGAGCGCTATCTGGCGATGCACGGCAAGACCTTCCGTCAGTTCCTGAGCGAGGGGCACGATGGCGAGCAGGCCACGCTCGCGGACTGGAACCGCCATCTCACGACCGTCTTCCCCGACGTGCGCATGAAGCGAGTGATCGAGGTGCGCGGGGCGGATTCCTGCCCTGCCGATCTCGCCTGCTCCGTTCCGGCGCTGTGGAAGGGCCTGCTGTACGACCAGCAGGCTTGCGAGGCGGCCTTCTCGCTGGTGTCGGGATGGAGCCCCGACGAGCAAGAGGCAGCCTACGCTGCCGTGGCGCGCCGGGGGCTGGCGGCGGAGGCCAACGGGCGTAAGGTGCTCGATCTGGCGAGGGAGCTGCTGGCGCTGGCCCGCGAGGGCCTCGCGCGTCAGACCGACCTTCGGGGCAGGGGCGAGCCCGGCGCGGCAGGGGACGAGCGCTCACTGCTCGAGCCGGTGGCCGCCCAGCTCGCTCGAGGCCAGAGCCCCGGCCAGGTCCTCCTCGACGAGTGGGAGGGGGCCTTTGGACGCGCACCGGATCTCTTGATCCAATACGCGCGCTACTGATAGAGTCGCCCGGAGTCGAGGGCCTCCCCATCCGAGCACGACGCCCGGCGCGGAGGGTCGCCGGCCAACGGCGTGGAGCAGCGCAATGACGAGCAGCATGAAGATCACCTTCACCCTCGACGAGACGGATCTCGCGTACTTCAAGGACCTGTTCCGCAAGGTCAAGAAGCACGCGTCCGTGCTCGAGAGCGACAAGGTCATCGCCGACGTCAAGGATCTGATCGGGCGCGTACGTGCCGCGAAGAGGGTGCCGAGCTTCGTGATCGATGCGATCGGCAACCTCGAAGCGCTGATCCAGATGCTCGAGGACAAGGACTATGCCCTGCCGCCGAAGATCGCCGGCGAGATCCTCGCGGGCATCGCGTACTTCTCGAACCCGCAGGACCTCGTGCACGACTCGTTGCCGGGCCTCGGCTACCTCGACGACGCCATCATGATCAAGTTCCTGGAGGAGCAGTTCGAGCACGAGCTCGCGGGCTTCCGGAAGTTCTGCCGCTTCCGCGACGGCGCGGAGCAGCGCCCGTGGACGGGCGTCGCGACCGACCGCCTGCCCCGCCGGCTTGCGGAGAGGCGCAAGGAGATCCGGGCCGAGATCGAGAGCCGCCAGACCGCAGCCCGGGAGAAGCGCCGTGGCTTCTTCGGCTGGTAGCGCGGTCGCTGTTCCAGCCCGGGCCGGCGCGAACCCCAGGATGAACCCTCCCGCAAGGAGCCGGCTGCTCATCGTCGACGATGAGGACGCAATCCTTGAGACGATGACGTACAGCTTCGAGGACGACTACGAGGTGCTCACAGCGGCCGATCCGCGGCGCGCCCTCGAGCTTCTCGACGAGCATGCGCCGGTGGCAGCCGTGATCACCGACCAGCGCATGCCGGGCATGACGGGCGTCGAGTTCCTGGCGCGCGTCTACGAGAAGCATCCGACGACGACGCGGATGATCCTGACCGGCTTCGCTGACATGGAGGCCATTCTTCGGGCGATCAACGACGGTCACGTTTACGCTTATATCTCGAAGCCCTGGGAGCCGGATCAGCTCAAGCAGGTGGTGCGGCGCGCCGTGGGCCACCACGCGCTGCAGGTGGAGAACGCGCGCCTGCTCTCGGGCCTTCAGCATACGAACGCGCTGCTCGAGGCGGTGATGGACCGCCTCGGCATGGGCGCGCTGGCAGTGGACGACAGCGGCGTGGTCCAGGCCGCCAACGGCCCCGCTCGAAGCTATCTCGGCATCACCACGGACGCGCGCGGTAGGCGGCTGGGCGAGCTGCTCGCGCGGCCGGGCATGGCAGCCCTCGAAAGCGCGCTCACGAGCCTCTCGAGCGGCGAGAGCCCGTTCCAGGAGATCGTGCTGCAGGGCTCAGGACAAACGCTGCGCCTGCGACTCTCGGGCGAGCGACTGCTGGACTGCGACGGCAAGACCTCCGGCCGTGTCTGGCTGCTGCGCGAGATCTCTCACGAGCCGCTGCGGCGGCGCTTCGAGGAGATCCTGGCCGACTTGGTCTCGGAGCCCGGCGCGCTGCGCCCCGGCATCGAGGCCGCCGTGGTGGAGGTGCGCTCCCTCGGCGAGCGTGTGAAGGCAACGGGCGTCGCCTCACCCGGAATGGGTGAGCTGGCCGAGCGCGTCTCGCGCACCGTGACCGCGCTCGAGAACTGGCTCACTGTCGACGACGCGCTCGCGGACGAGGACTTCCCCGACGCGCAGCTCCTCGTGGATCGGATGCGCGTCGCGATGTCTCGCTGGCCTCTTCCCGACGAGATCCCCGCCCGGGTGCGCGAGCTCGGCAAGCGCGTGGAGGCCTACTACGAGTCCGGCGAAAACCCGAAGCAGCGCGTCCTCTGACGCACCCGCGGAGCCCGGGCCGCCCGCGAGCCCCGCGGGCCTGGACCGGCTCGTCCTCCGCATGGACCGCCTGAACGCGAGCGTACGCGTCACCTACGCCTTCCATGCGCGCGAGCTCCGTCTCGAGGTCGATCGTGGCGAGGGCTTCAACGCGATCTTTCCCGAGACGTTCTCGTTCCATGTAGCGCGCCACGATCCGGCCGAGCTCTACCTCCAGCTCGAGGATCTCTGGACGCGGCCGCGGCTGCTCTCTCCGAACGCCAGCCGCCGTGACGCCGAGGCCTTCGTGCGCCGGCTGGTGGCCGGCCTCCCGGGCCATCTCGAGCGTGTGCTCGATCGAGTGGAGCAGGCTGCGAAGCCCGGCACGGGGACGCTGGCCCGCGCCCAGGAGGACCTCGCGGTCCTCTCCCTGGTGGTGCTGCGCTTTGCCGGGGACAAGCGCCTCGAGGAGAGCGAGGCGCTACGTCTTGCCGGCTTCCACCTGCGCAAGCTCCTCTGGCGCTCGCTTTCGGGTCTGGTCTCGGAGCGCGTGGGCCCGGACGTGCTCGAGCGCTACCGCGCCGGGCGGCTCGAGCGCGTGGGGCCGGGCGAGGAGGCGTCGGAGGCCACGCTCCTGCGCGCGCTCGCCGGCAGCGACGTCAACCTCGCCGAGCGCCAGGTGCTACTGCTCGCCGAGCGGGCCTACCACGGCTGGCTCGAGGAGGTCTGCCTCGACGAGTCGAACGCGGCCTTCGAGAGCGAGGACTCTCCGTTCGGGGATCGAGAGACCGAGGTGCTGCGCGCGTGCACCGCGCCCGGCGCGCAGCGCATCGTACGCGGCCGCGACCTCTCGCCGTTCCTGCGCCGCGTGCGCAACAAGGACTGCCTGCGGCTACTCGAGAAGGTGAAGCTCTTCTGTCTTCGCCAATACGACCTCGTGCATTCCTCGCAGCTGATCCAGCACATTGCCTTGCTCGCCGAGGGCCGCGACGAGCCCGAGAAGATCCTCACGCGCCACTCGGAGCGGAGCTACGGGCTCTTACTCTTCTTCCTCTCGCTTCCCTTCTTTGGCGCGGCCGTGGCCTACGACCGCGCGCCCTTCTGGTTCGACCTCGTTGCAAGCGCCGAGGTCTCGCTCGTAACCGCGATCGCGTTCTGGTACCTGGCCGTTCAGTTCGCGTGGCGGCGCAATCTCACGTACTTCTTCGCGGGCGTGCCACGCATCGGGGCCGGCATCATCGTCGGCTATCTGCCGATCTTCCTGATCGACGAGGTTTGGGCCCTCTCGCTCAAGGCCTACGTGCCGCTCGGCGCCGTCGCCGTGCTGCTCGCCCTGACGACACTTCTGTATCTCTACGTGGAGGTGCAGCGAAGGCTCGGCGCATCACCCGTGGCCTTCGCGCGCGCGCGGGCGATCTTCCTGCTCGGCTTGCTGCAGGCCTTCCTCTTCGGACTGGTCGCCACGAGCCTGATGGGGCGCTTCATGACCGCGAGGGCGTGGAACGAGGCTACGGGCAGTGACGTGGCGTTCGAGGTATTCCGGAGCCAGGTGCCGCGCTTCGCCGGGGAGCTGCCGCGAGTGATGGGCCTCGATCCCGTGCTGGCCTTCCCGACGGCGGTCTTCTTGATGACCTTCCTGTCGATCTTCATCGGCACCTTCCTGCAGCTCCTCTGGGAGGACCTGCCGATCACCGAGCCGCTCTGAGACCGATCGACCGCTGAGCGCGGCTGCAGTCTTTTTTCCGCCGCCCCTCGAGCGGCCCGCCGCCGGCATGTGGACGAAGCCATCGGCTTCGACTACATCTCGACCCCTCCCTGGGCCCGGAACCGCGAAGCTTGCCCGAGACGCATGCCCGATGCCGCGGCCCCCGACGTAGGAACACGCCATGAAAGCCCCCTGGGTCACCTACCGCCCCGAAATTCAGGTTCTCGACGCCACCATCCGTGACGGCGGCCTGATCAACGACCACATGTTCGAGGACGGCTTCGTTGCCGCTGCCTACCACGCCTGCGTAGAGGCGGGCATCGACGCCATGGAGGTCGGCTACAAGGCCTCCGGAAAGGTGTTTGCGCCGGATAAATTCGGCCGCTGGAAGTTCTGCACCGAGAACGACCTGCGCCGCGTGCTGGGCGACAACGACACGGCGCTCAAGATCGCGGTCATGGCCGACGCCGGGAAGACGGACTGGCGCACGGACATCCTGCCCAAGCAGCAGAGCGTGATCGATGTGGTGCGGGTTGCCTGCTACATCCATCAGATCCCGGAAGCCGTGGACATGATCAAGGACGCTCACCAGAAGGGGTACGAGACCACCTGCAACCTGATGGCCGTCTCCTCGGTGAACGAGGGAGAGATCGACCAGGCCCTGGAGGTGCTCCGCGACGCGCCCTGCTCCACGGTGGTGGTGGTGGACAGCTTCGGCTCGCTGTACGGCGAGCAGATCCAGCTCCTGGTGGAGCGCTACAAGAAGGCGCTGGAGGGGACGGGCAAGGAGATCGGCATCCACGCCCACAACAACCAGCAGCTCGCCTTCGCCAACACCATCGAGGCCATCATCCACGGCGCCAATCGGGTCGACGCCACCATGGGCGGCATGGACGCTGCCTTGGAAGCCGCGCTCAAAGGAGGGCAATTGCAGGGCGTGGGCGCCGTCTTGGGAGGCCTCGGTGAGCGCTTTCCGGCGCGGGCTGTGGCGATGGCCATCGGACTGGTGGCCGTGGCTGCCGCAGTCTACCTGGGAGCGCAGGCCTATGGCAAGTCGCGTTCCGGAAATGCGGCCCTCACCGCCACGGCCGAGCTGCGGCGCGAGACTCTACGGGCGCAATTGCTCGCTACTCCTACATTCACACTG
>CAYGXT010000071.1:0-10478 GCA_964353695.1 uncultured Myxococcaceae bacterium | reverse complement strand
GAGCATGTGATCGAAGAAGGAAATTCCGGTCGAGATCTCGTACACGCCGCGACCGTCGAGATCCAGCCCCACCCGGATCTCGGTCTCCTTCGTCTTGCGCTCGAGAACGCTTCTTCGCTCGCGCATCGCTAGTCCTCCAGGGCCGCTTCGCGGGCGGCTTCCCGCTCGCGGCGCGCGCGCCGGATCTTCTGCAGTCTCAGCTCCACCGACTCACCATGACCCGTGAACCCTTCGAGGGCTGCGAGGCGGATCACGTCGGCACCGAGCTCCCGGAGCTTCGCCGGCTCGAAGCGCACGAAATTCGTGCGCTTCAGGAAATCTTCGACGCCCAGCGGCGAGAAGAAACGGGCCGTCCCGCCCGTGGGCAGCACGTGGTTCGGGCCGGCCAGATAATCGCCGAGGGCCACCGGGGTATAGTGCCCGATGAAGATCGCGCCCGCATTGGTGACGCGCTTGAGTGCGGCGTCGGGCTCGTCGAGGGCGAGCAGCAGGTGCTCGGGGGCATAGCGATTCGCGAGCGTCACGGCCTCGTCGATGTCCTTCGTCACGACGATGGCGCCGGCGCGCGAGAGCGCAGCCTCGGCGATCTTTGCGCGCTCCATGCTCTTGAGCTGCTTCGCCACGGCCTCCTGTACCCGCGGCACCAGGGCCTTCGAGTTCGTCACCAGCACGGCGCAGGCGAGCTCGTCATGCTCGGCCTGCGACAGCAGGTCCGCCGCGATCCAGGCCGGCGTCGCAGTACGGTCGGCAACGATCAACACCTCGCTCGGCCCGGCCTCACAGTCGATGCCGACCTCCCCGAAGACCAGACGCTTGGCGGTGGCGACGTAGACGTTTCCGGGACCGACGATCTTGTCGACGCGCGGCACGCTCTGCGTTCCAAACGCCATCGCGGCCACGGCATGCGCCCCGCCCATCTTGAAGACGCGATGCACGCCGGCCACGCGCGCCGCCATCAGCACCTCGGGTTTGACCTGCCCGTCCGGGCCCGGCGGCGTGGCCAGGATGATCTCGGGCACCTCCACCACGGAGGCGGGGATGGCGTTCATGATCACGGTCGAAGGGTATGCCGCCTTGCCGCCCGGGGCGTAGAGACCTGCACGCGCCAGCGCACGCACGCGCTGGCCCATGAGAGCCCCGCCCTCCTCGCGCATCTCCCAGCTCGACGGGATGCGCCGACGATGGAACTCGCGCACACGCATCGCGGCCTTGCCGAGCGCAGCGCGGTCGACCGGATCGACCTTCGCGACACCGGCATCCCATTCGTCGCGCGTCACCTCGAGGGAGCCGACCTTCGCACTGTCGAGCTTGCGTACCAGGGCCAGCAGCTCCCGATCGCCGCCTTCGCGTACGCGCTCGAGGATCTTCTTCACCGTCTTCTCGACGGCGTCGTCGGTTCCGACGCGACGGCGGACGAGCTTCTCGAACGCAGCTTCGAAGCCTGCGTCGGCGGTGCTCAGGATGCGCAGCGGCGCCTTGGTAGTGGTTCGTGCGACAGCCATTGCGTTCTTAGGCCTCCTGATCCGTTCCCTGGACTCGACGAATCCGAGCTCCGAGACTTCTGAGCTTCTCTTCGATGCGCTCGTAGCCGCGGTCGATGTGGTAGACGCGGTTCACCTCGGTCTCGCCCTCGGCGGCGAGCGCCGCGACGATCAGTCCTGCCGAGGCCCGCAGGTCCGTCGCCATCACAGGTGCACCCATCAGACACGACACGCCGCGCACATGCGCTGTGCGGCCACTGACGCTGATGTCGGCGCCGAGGCGCCGCAGCTCGGGCACGTGCATGAAACGGTTCTCGAAGACGGTTTCGGTCACGATGCTGGAGCCGCTCGCGACCGTGAGAACGGCCATCAGCTGCGACTGCATGTCGGTGGCAAAACCGGGGTAGGGCGCCGTAATGGCGTCCACGCCACGCGGGGCATCGAAGGCACGGGCGCGGATTCCCTCCTGCTCCAACTCGATCTCGGCGCCCGTCTCGCGCAGCTTCTCGATCGTCGCCTGCATCACGCCGGCGTCGATGCCGCGCAGGCGCACGTCGCCGCGCGTGACGATAGCGGCGGCGAGCAGCGTGCCGGCCTCGATGCGGTCGCCCGAGACGGCATGCTCGACACCGCAAAGGCGCGGCACACCTTCGACGACGATGCGCGCCGTGCCGGCGCCCTCGATGTGCGCGCCCATCTTGCCGAGCACAGCCGCCAGCTCGATCACCTCGGGCTCTCGCGCCGCGTTCTCGAGCACCGTCTCCCCGTCTGCGAGACAGGCCGCCATCATCACGTTCTGGGTACCGTTCACGGTGCACACGTCGAAGGCCACGCGCGCGCCGCGCAGGCGCTCACTCGAGGCCTCCACGTAGCCATGGCTGAGTTCGATCTTGGCGCCGAGGGCCTCGAGGCCCTTCAGGTGCTGGTCCACAGGCCGCACGCCGATGGCGCAGCCGCCCGGCTCCGACACTCGGCCGCGCCCGAAACGCGCTAGCAGCGGACCAAGCACCATGAACGATGCGCGCATGCGGCGCACCAGATCGTAGGGCGCTTCGGGCCGATCCACCGTGTCGCCGAGGATGCGCAGGGTGTTGGGATCGTGCGCGTCCCACTCGGCGCGTGCGCCAAGTGCAATGAGAATCTGCAGCATCCCGTCCACGTCACGCAGGCGCGGCACATTGCGAAGCACGGTTTCGCCCTCTCCGAGCAGAGCGGCCGCCATCAGCGCAAGCGTTGCGTTCTTGGAGCCCGAGATCTGGACCTCTCCCGCAAGGCGTGCCCCGCCCGAGACGATGATCCGATCCATCTATGCGCCCCCCTCCGTTCGCGCGAGACGACCCGACACCACACGTGGCCGGCGGGCCAGGTCGTCGTGAGATTGGACGTTCTCGAATCCAGCTGCCCGCATCCATCCTGCCACGACCGGAGCCTGGGCGGGGGCCAGTTCCAGCAGCAGCCAGCCGCCCGGCTCGAGATGGAGGGGGGCTCCGGCCACCAGGGCCTGCAGCAGCTCCGTGCCCACGGGCCCGGCGAATAGGGCCTCCTTCGGCTCGAAGGCTAGCTCGGGCTCGAGGCCGGCCGCTTCGCCGTCCGCCAGGTAGGGCGGGTTCGAGACCACGAGGTCGAAGCGCTCGCCGGCCAGCGGCTCGAAGAGAGAGCCCTCGCGGAGGTCGATGCGGTCGGTCAGCCCGAGCGCCTCGGCGTTCTGGCCCGCCAGGGCCAGCGCCGCTGCCGACCGATCCGTTGCCACGGCGCGCAGCCTCGGCCGCTCGGAGAGAAGAGCCAGCGCGACGGCGCCCGAGCCGGTGCCAACGTCGAGCAGGCGAGCCTCGGTATGGCCCTCCAGGCCGGGAAGGCATCCGAGGGCGGCCTGCACCAGGGTCTCGGTGTCGGGCCGCGGCGTCAGCACGTCGGCCGTCACCTTGAACGGCAGCGACCAGAACTCCTTGCGTCCCGTGAGGTGCGCCACCGGCACGCGCTGGCCGCCGCGCCGCTTGACCAGCTCACGGAAGCGGGCGCGCTCCGGCTCCTCCACGGGCTTGTCGAACTCGAGATAGAGGCTCAGCCGCTTGGTCTCGAGGGCGTGCGCCAGCAGGCACTCGGCATCGAGGCGCGCAGTCTCGATGCCCTGCTTGCCGAAGTGCGCCGTGGTCCAGCGCAGCAGGTCGAGCACGGTCCAGGTCTCGGTTGCACTCACGAGGTGAGCGCTTCCTGCTCGGCCTGCTTCTGGAACTCGGCCTGAACGGCGTCGAGGAGCGCCCCGAGGTCACCTTCCAGGATCTCGGCCAAGCGGTGCAGCGTGACGCCCACGCGGTGATCGGTGATGCGAGACTGCGGATAGTTGTAGGTTCGGATCTTCTCGCTGCGGTCGCCCGTGCCGACCTGGCTCTTCTTCTCGCTGGCGCGCGCCGCGGCCTGGCGCTCCTGCTCGGCCTCCAGCAGTCGCGCGCGCAGGATCTTGAGCGCGCGGGCTTTGTTCTTGTGCTGGCTCTTCTCGTCCTGGCATTGCACGACCTCACCCGTCGGAATGTGCGTCACGCGCACGGCCGAGTCGGTCGTATTGACCGATTGGCCACCGGGGCCGGAGGAGCGGAATACGTCGATGCGAAGGTCCTTCGGGTCGATCTGGATCTCCACCTCCTCGGCCTCGGGCAGCACGGCCACGGTGGCGGTCGAGGTGTGGATGCGGCCGGCCGATTCCGTGGCCGGTACGCGCTGCACGCGATGGACGCCGCGCTCGTACTTCAGGCGGCTCCAGACACGGTCGCCGCCGATGCTGGCGATCGCCTCCTTGAGCCCCCCCGCTGCGCCCTCGGAGAGCGAGAGCGGCTCCACCTTCCAGCCCACCGTCTCGGCGTAGCGCGCGTACATGCGAAACAGGTCTGCGGCAAAGAGCGCGGCCTCGTCGCCGCCGGTGCCGGCTCGGATCTCGAGGATCACGTCCTTGTCGTCGTTCTGGTCCTTCGGGATCAGGAGCCCTTTGATCTGGGCTTCGAGCTGCTCGCGCTCCACGGAGAGGCGCTCGAGCTCGGAGCTCGCGAGCTCGCGCAGCTCGGCGTCGGCTTCCTGCAGCAGGGCCCGGGCATCGCCCTGCTCGGACACGGCCTGGCGCCAGCGGCGCCCGGCGTCGAGCAGAGGCCGGAGCGCGCCGAGCTGCTTGCCCACCCTGGCGTACTCGCCCTGCTGCGAGGCGAGGCTCGGGTCGGAAAGACGTGCCTCGAGCGCCTGGGCTCTGGCCTCGAACTCGCTCAGACGATCGCTCAGGTCCGACATGGCCGCGCGGAGGATAGGCGGAAACGGCTACGAATTCATCGATGCCAGGAACTCTTCGTTCGAGTCGGTGGCCTTGATCTTCTCCAGCAGGAACTCCATCGAGTCCACGGGCGAGAGCGGTGAGAGCACCTTGCGCAGGATGTACATCCGGTTGAGGGTCGCCTCGGGCAGCAGCAGCTCCTCGCGCCGGGTGGCCGAGCGCGTGATGTCGATGGCCGGGTAGGTGCGCCGCTCGGCGAGCTTGCGGTCGAGCACGATCTCGCTGTTGCCGGTGCCCTTGAACTCCTCGAAGATCACCTCGTCCATGCGCGAGCCGGTATCGATGAGGGCCGTGCCCACGATGGTGAGGCTCCCGCCCTCCTCGACGTTGCGCGCCGCGCCGAAGAAGCGCTTCGGCTTGTGGAGCGCGTTCGAATCGACTCCGCCCGAGAGAATCTTGCCCGAGTGGGGCACCACCGTGTTGTGGGCGCGCGCCAGGCGCGTGATCGAGTCGAGCAGGATCACCACGTCGCGCTTGTGCTCGACCAGGCGCTTGGCCTTCTCGATCACCATGTCGGCCACCTGGACGTGCCGGGTCGCAGGCTCGTCGAAGGTCGAGGAGATCACCTCGGCCCTCACGTTGCGCTGCATGTCCGTCACTTCCTCAGGCCGCTCGTCGATCAGCAGCACGATCAGGTAAGCCTCGGGATGATTCTCCGCGATGGCGTTCGCGATGTCCTTCAGCATCAGCGTCTTGCCGGCCTTGGGCGGCGACGTGATGAGGGCCCGCTGGCCTTTCCCGATCGGCACGATCAGGTCGATGATCCGCGTCGTGAACCCGCCGGAGGCCGCCGCGAGGTTGAACTTCTCGTGCGGGTACAGGGGCGTCAGGTTGTCGAACAGGATCTTGTGCCGGGTCGCCTCGGGCTCCTCGAAATTGATCGACTCGACCTTGAGAAGCGCGAAGTAGCGCTCGCCGTCGTTCGGCGGCCGGATCTGGCCGGAGACGGTGTCACCCGTGCGCAGGCCGAAGCGTCGGATCTGCGACGGCGACACGTAGACGTCGTCGGGCCCGGCCAGGTAATTCTGGTCCGGCGCGCGCAGGAAGCCAAAGCCGTCGGGCAGGGTCTCGAGCACGCCCTCGGCGTAGATCTTGCCCTGCTTCTCGGTCTGGGTCTTCAGGATCGCGAAGATCAGGTCCTGCTTCCGCAGGCCCGCCGCGTTCTCCACGTTCAGCTCTTCGGCCAGCGACGCGAGCTCGGGCATCGACTTCAGCTTCAGATCCTTGACATTCATGCGCTCGCCCTGCGTTTCTTCCATGCCATCGGCGATCAGCTCTTCCTCGGGGAAGCTGTCGAGGGTCTGGTAGTCACGCACGCCGGGTAGCCCACGATGATCGCGCATCATGTTTCCATCCCCGTTCCCGCTGCGGGGCCGGTGACTCCTGCCACGCCGGGGGCCCCGGGGGCCCCCCGGACCCAGATTTCCTTCACCGCCTCGCTGCATCTTGATCTCTCTTGGTTCGTGAAAAGTGTTGTTCGTGGGAAGTTGAGGGGGAGTGTCGGATTGCTGGAGCTGAGGCTGGGGTTGGCCGGATCCGCAGAGCAGAGGATTCTGGGCGGCTGCACCGCCGCGCTGTGGGCGCGCGGCAGATCGTAGAAGCTGGCTCGACTATGCCTGCTCGTTCGGAACATCCGCCCGAAAAATTGATGGTTTTCTTGTTTCTGGGTCGCCACGACCCTTCGCCGGGCACCCGATGCGAAGACGGGGAGGGGGTGCCTGAAAGGTCGATCCTGGGTTTCCCCGTAGAACTCTTGGGGAAGCCGAAATTACGCTACGGCGAGCCTCCAGGGTTGTCAAGACGCTGACTACCCATCCTAAGATCTCGTAGCGGGAAACGAGCTGCAAGGAAGTGCAGCAGACGACCGGCACGCGCTCCGTCCCGGCGAAAGCTGTGGAAGCGCGCCTCATCGCAGCACGTGCAGGCGGCTTCGACGCTCGCCACGGCCTGCGGCGAGAGCCCGGCGCGCAGGCATTCTTCGCGCACGAGCAACCCGAGGTCGAGCAGCATGTGGCCCGGCCGCGCAAGACGCAGCGCAGCGCCGGCGGCGGGCCCGAAGCGCGCGCCGAGCGCAGTCACGACGGGCTCGTCCACCTCGTAGCAGCACGGGCCGATGTACGGGCCGATCACGGCACGAAGGCGCGCGGGCTTGGCACCGGCCTGCTCGAGTGCGGCGAGGCCTGCCGTCACGACGCCCGCAGCAAGGCCCCTCCAGCCGGCGTGAATCGCCGCTACGCGCGCGCCGCCGAATTCCGCCACCAGCAAGGGCACGCAGTCCGCTGTCACCACCGCCACCGGCAGGCCTGCAACGTCGGAGACGATGGCGTCGGCCTCCTCCACGCCTTCGCCGGCATCCGGACGCGCCGTCATCACCGCCGCGCCGTGCACCTGCCGCGGCCGCACGCAGCCCGCGGGCGCCATGGAGCCGCGGACGCCAAAGCCGTGGATCACGCCGCAGGCATCGAGCAGCGCATGGCGGAGGGGAGAAGGCGCGTTCATGCCGCACGCTCGCGGCGCTCGAGCGCGGCCAGTGCCGCAGCCAGGTCCATCGGCAGCGGCGCCTCGAAGCGCATGCATTCGCCGCTACGCGGATGCGTGAAGCCAAGCACGGCCGCGTGCAGCGCAGGCCGGTCGAGGACGAGACCCGGCTCCCGTGCGCGACCGTAGACGGGATCGCCCACGATCGGAAGCCCGACCGAGGCCAGGTGTACGCGAATCTGATGCGTGCGACCGGTCTCGGGATGGATCTCGAGCAGGGAGCAGCCGCTCTTGCCGAAGCGGCGTAGCACCGACCAGCGGGTAGCCGCTGCGCGACCGCGCGTCGTAGCAAGCGACATGCGCTTGCGGTCGCGCGGATGGCGGCCGATGGCGCCTTCGATGCGTCCCCCCTCGGCGGCGGGCGCTCCGCGCACCAGGGCGCGGTAGATACGCAGGATGGTGTGCTTCTTGAACTGAGCGGCAAGGGATGCGAGCGCAGCGTCGTGCTTCGCCACCAGCATCACGCCGGACGTCCCTTTGTCGAGCCGGTGGACGATGCCGGGGCGAAGCTCGCCGCCGATGCCGGCCAGGTCGGTACAGTGGTGGAGCAGTGCGTGGACCAGCGTGCCCCGGGCGTGGCCCGGAGCGGGGTGCACCACGAGGCCGGCGGGCTTGTCGATCACGATCAGGTCGGCGTCCTCGTAAAGCACCGCGAGCGGGATGTTCTCGGCCTCGAGCCCCACCGACACCGGTTCGGGCGGTGTGGCCTCGAGAAGGTCGCCGGCGCGCACTCGCTGGGCCGGGCGGCAGACGGCCGAGTTGAGGAGTACATGGCCCTCGTCGATCCAGCGCCGGGCCTGCGCGCGCGCAATGTCCGCCGCCGCGGCCAGCGCCACGTCCACGCGCTGCCCGGCCTCGCCCTCCGCGACCCGATACGAGGGCAAACCTCAGACTTGCGGCTGGCGGCCGAGCAGGCGCCCGCGCTTCCTCGGCTGCAGGGTCTCGAAGCGCGTCATGTAGCTGGTCGAAGCAAGCGCGGGGTCAAGCCCGACGCAGCGCGCATAGGCCTTCACGAAGCCGTGGACGTAGACCGGCGCCGGAAGCTGATCGAGCGTGTCGTCCTCGATCAAGCGCAGGTACATGGGGTTGATCTTGGTGATGCTCGCGATCTCGCTGATCTCGAGGCCGCGCTTGATGCGTGCACGGCGCAGCCGCGCGCCGTCGAACTCGCCGCCCGGCTCCTCCAGGTCGGCATCCAGCAGGGGGGCGAGATCCGGCGGCTTCGTCGCGCGTGCGATGCTCGGCAGGCGCGACGCGATCGGAGGCTCCTGCGCTGCGAGACGCCGTGCCACTGCGTCGAGCAGCGGATCGGTCGCGAGCCGCGCGACGTCGTACGGGGACTCGCTCTCGTCGGCGTTGCAGTCGTAGCTGCGGCGTGTCTGCGGATCGGCGAGCGTGCGCCATGCGAGCTCGATCCGGTGCCGCAGGGCCTCGGTGTCGCGCTCGCCGAATACCGAGTAGGTGGCGAGGGAGCCCTCGGCGTAGGTCGAGCGGGCCATATGGTAGGCACGCTCGATATCCTCCGCGCTCGCGTCGCGGGCGATCTCCAGCACCTCGTAGTGATCGAGCTCGGAGAGAGGCTTCACGGGGTCTCGGGGACCGGGCCGGCGGCGAGCTTGCTCGCGATGCGGCCCAGATAGACGGCGGCGTCGCAGCTGGGCTGCGCCGTCACCAGCGGCTGGCGCGCCACCACGGCACGCCGCGCCGTAATGTCGCGGTTCACGTAGCCGAGGTAGTCGGCGCTCATGCCGAAGTACTTCATGCAGACGCTCTTCACGGCGAAGCCGAGCTTGATTTCCTCAGCCGAGTTCACCTCGTTCACTACCAGGCGCGGGCGAAGCTGGCGGAGCGCCTGCAGGAAGCGCTGCGCCTCGCGCGGATCGTGGGCCTCGACCTCGCGCACGAGATCGAGCGGCGTGCGGATCCCCTGCTCGTTGCGCTGGTCCATGGCCTGCGCGATCAGCTTGCGCACGAGGCCGGAGGTCAGCGTCAGGTGCATGCGCCGGTAGAAGGCGGCGCGCAGGAAGCCGTAGGCGTTCTCTACCGAGGTCGGCTCGGGCGTGAGCACCAGGATGCCGTCGTCCGCCGCGAGGAAGTAGTCGAGTGTGGCGTGCTGCATGCCGGCGCCGAGGTCTATGATCACGAAGTCGACCGGCAGCATGCGCAGGCGCTGGATCAGCCGCACGCGGCGAAAGTGTGCGGGCTGGGCCGCGCCGAGGTGCGCCTGCGTCGCGGCGATCAGGCCGAGGTTCGCGAACGGCGTCTCGACCACGAGCTTCTCGAGATCCTCCTCGCGCTGCGCCACGTAGTCCGCGAGGCTCACGCGCGGCGTGGCGACACCGAGCGCGGTGTGCAGGTTCGCACCCTCGAGATCGCCGTCCACGGCGATCACCCGACGACCTTCCCTGGCCAGCGCTGTCGCGACGTTGCTCGCAACGAAGGTCTTGCCCACGCCACCCTTGCCGCCGCCCACGGCCACAAGCCGAGGCCGACTTGCGGCGGCGCTACCGTTCACCCTGTTCGTGGCTATGAAACCCGTGTCGTTCCCCCCGACGCTCCTACTCGACCAGCTCCGTGTTCCAGTAGGAGGCGTCCACGACGTTCAGGAACGGGCGCCACTCGTTGTAGCGGACGTTCGAGAGCATGAGGTTCATGAGCGGCGTCCAGCGTGGACGCGCAGGCGAGCGCCGGAGCCCAAGGCCCGCCTTCGCCGGCGTGCGGCTCCCCTTGCGCCGGTTGCAGTCGAGGCAGCTGCAGACCACGTTCTCCCAGGTGCTGCGGCCACCCATGCAGCGCGGCACGACGTGGTCGAGGTTCAGCTCCGAGCGCGGATGGCGCACGCCGCAATACTGGCACGTGAAGTTGTCGCGGGCGTAGATGTTGATGCGACTGAAGCGAACATGACGTTTCGGCACCCGATCGAAGGCCGTGAGTACGATCACCCGGGGCACGGGGATCGGACCGCGGGTCGTGCCGACCATGTCGCCGTCGCGCGCGGCGGCGAGCTGCGCCCAGCTCTCGAAATCGAAGGTCTGGTAGCGCTCGTCGACTGCGCGGGCGATGCCCTGGTAGATCAGGGCGAACGCCCGCCGCACGCCCTCGTCTCGCTCCCGAAGCGGCTGGGCCTGCGCGTCGCCGCGGGGCAC
>CAYGXT010000070.1:0-10553 GCA_964353695.1 uncultured Myxococcaceae bacterium | reverse complement strand
CGTCACCGGCAGGCGGGTTCCGAGACGGATGATCTCCACGTGGGGGATCGAGCGCAGTGCTCCGAGCAGCCAGTCGAGGCGCTCGTCCGAGAAGACCAGCGGATCGCCGCCCGTCAGCAGCACGTCGCGGATCTCCGGCGTGCGGCGGATCCACGCGAGCCCTTCCTCGAGCTCTCCCTTCTTCATGCTCCACTCCTCGTCGCCCAGCATGCGCTTGCGCAGACAGAAGCGGCAGTAGAGAGCGCATTCGTTGTTGACGCAGAAGGCGATCCGATCGCGATAGGCGCGGATCACGTTCTTGACCGGCGAGTGCGCGACCTCGTCCAGGGGATCGGCCATGCCAGCGGGATCGTGAAGCTCCGCCAGCCGCGGCACCACCTGCCGGCGAATCGGGCATTCCGGGTCCTTCGGATCCATCAATGCCGCGTAGTAGGGCGTGATCACGAAATGAAAGCGCTCGCCGAGCCGCTCGATGGCGCGACGCTCGTCCTCCGTCGGATCGACGTAGCGCGCGAGATCTTCGGCCGTACGCACGCGGCTGCGCATCTGCCAGGTCCAGTCGCACCACTGCGCCTCGGGAATGCCGGCCGGGCGCGGGCTCACGAAGCGAGGCCCAGCCGCCGCAGCCCTTCGCCGATCACGTCCGCGAGCAGCTCCTCGTGGCTGCGCCCCTCGAGCTCGGCCAGGATGCCGAAGCTCCCGTCCGGCGCGAAGGTCGGCAGCGGATTGATCTCGAGAAAAAGCGGCTCGCCGTCGGCATCCAGACGGAAGTCGGCGCGCGCGAAATCGCGGCATTCGAGAGCATCGAAGGCGCGCAGACCGAGCGCTTGCAGCCTCGACTCGACCGCAGGATCGAGCACGCCCGGCAGCTCGAAGCGCCACGGCTCGCCAGGGGCTGCGTGGCGCTCCAGCGCATGCAGCCCGATGCGCGTGGTCGTCTCGAGGGCTCGCTGCAACAAAGGGAGCGCACGGGGAGGATCGTGGCCCACCAGCGTCACGGTGTACTCCGGCCCCGGGACGAAAACCTCTACCAGCGCAGGCTGCCGATAGCGCTCGACCAGCGCCGCCACCTCGCGCACCAGCGCCTCGCGGCTCTCGACCCGTGAGCGGGGCCCGATGCCCTTGGCCGTCCCTTCCCATCTCGGTTTCACGAACAAAGGGAAAGGCCCCGGAAGTGTGGCATTTTTCGCTTCCATCGCAGAAGCGATGGAGATCCCCGGAACGACCGGCACAAGAGCCGCAGCCACCTTCTGCTTGGCCCAGAGCTTGTCGAGGCTGGTCGAGAGCGTGAGGGCATCGGAGCCGAGACAGGGGATGCCGAGCATCTCGAGCAGCACGGGGGCCCAAGCCTCGCGGCTACGCGGGCCGTAGCCCTCTGCGATGGAGAGCGCAGCGTCGAGCCGCGGTAGCTCGCCCTTGCCGGCCGCGGCGAGCAGAGCGTGGGCGCTGCCGATCCTCAAAGTCCGGTGGCCGAGGCTCTCGATTGCGGCCTCGAGCGCGATCACGGTGGCCTCGGGCTCGTACTCGGCATCCACGTCCTGCGGGTCCCCGGGCGCGCGCGGATGCGTGCCGAGCAGGTCGTAGATGAGGCCGATCACGAGCATGTGCGCGAGGATAGCGGGATGAAGGATGCAGGCGCCGACCGCCGGCGCGAGCAGATTCTCGCCTGGGGGGCCGTGGCGCTGTGGACTGGAGTCATCCTCATCCTGTCCACGGATTCGTTCTCCGCGAGCGAGACCTCGCGCATCATCGACCCGCTTCTCAATTTTTTCTTCCCCGGCCTCGATGCGGCGGCCCGCGAGCTCGTGCACACCGGCGTCCGGAAGAGCGCGCACGTTTGCGAGTACGCCGTGCTGGGGGCCCTGGTCTGGTGCGCACTCGGGATCGGGCCGCCCGGGCGTGAACGGCGCTCGCTGCTGCTCGCGCTCGGCTTCGTCGTCTCGGTCGCCGCCCTCGACGAGATGGGCCAGGCCACTCGCGCCTCGCGCACGGGCTCCCCGCGAGATGTGGCGCTCGATACGGCCGGCGGCATCGCGGGCATCGGACTCGCATGCGGCGCACGGACGTGGCAACGAAGAAGGCAGGAGGCCCATCCATGACCTACGACGAGGTCTTGACCCAGCTCACGGGTCCCGGCGCGCCCTTCGAGCTCGAGACCGTCTCCGTACGCGGCCTTCCCATGAAGAGCTTCAAGAACCGCGAGAAATCGCTGCGGGAGAAGATCCGCAACTCCGCGCTGCGGGGCGATGCGATCTGCATGGTGCAGGGCGAGCGTCGCATCGGCTACGCCGAGCACGCACGCCTGGTCTGGGGCGCGGCGCACGCTCTCGAGCAAGGCTTCGGCCTGCGCCACGGCGACCGGCTAGCGATCCTCGCCTACAACAGCCCGGAGTGGCTGATCGCGCTCTTCGGCGCGACCTCGCTCGGCGGCATCGCGGTCGGGCTCAACGGCTGGTGGACACCGGCGGAGATCGAGTTCGGCCTCACGGACTCGGGGAGCCGCTTCCTCGTCACCGATGAACGGCTCTACCCGCGGGTCGCGAAGCTCGCGGGCGGGCTTCCGCAGCTCGAGACGATCTTCTTCATCGGCGCCCATCCACCGAAGGGCACCGTTCCGATTTCGGAGCTGCTCGTGGAGCGCAGCGAGATGCCCGAGAATCCGATCGCCGAGGACGATCCCGCCGTCATACTCTACACCTCGGGCACCACGGGCAGGCCCAAAGGCTGCATCACGACGCACCACGGCACCGTCAGCCAGGTGATCGGCATCGTGTTCGCGGGCGTGTCGGGTGCGCTGCTCGGCAGCGGCATGCCCATGCCAGGCGCCGGCGAGCAGCCGGCGAGCCTGCTCACCTCTCCCCTCTTCCACGTGGCCGGCTTCCATTCAGGCGTCTGTACGGGGCTCACCGCTGGCGTGAAGCTCGTCTTCACGGAAGGGAAGTTCGATCCCGAGCAGGTGATGCAGATCATCGAGCGCGAGCGGATCACGCTCTGGGGGGCGATCCCGACCATGCTCCACCGCGTCGTCCACCATCCGAAGGCTTCGAGCTACGACCTCTCGAGCTTGAAGGGCATCTCCTTCGGCGGCGCGCCGACGCCCCCCGAGACCCTCGAGAAGGCGCGGGAGGTGCTGAAGCTTCAGCCCTCGTTCAGCAATGCCTACGGCCTCACCGAGACCCACGGCGTCGCGACACTCAACGGTGGCAAGGATCTCCTTGGCCGGACGACCTCGATCGGGCGCCCGGTGCCCATGCTCGAGATGAAGATCGCGAGCCCGGACGGCGAGCCGCTGCCCGACGGCGAGCTCGGCGAGCTCTGCATCTACGGCCCCACCATCACACCTGGCTACTGGGGCCGCCCCGACGCCACGGCCGAGACCGTGCGCGAGGGCTGGCTGCACACGGGTGATCTCGGCTACCGCGACGCCGATGGCTTCTACTTCGTGGTGGATCGCGCCAAGGACATGATCATCCGCGGGGGAGAGAACATCTACTGCGTCGAGATCGAGCACTGCCTCGCGGATCACCCCGAGATCGACGAGGCCGCCATCATCGGCCAGCCCGACCCCGAGCTCGGCGAGCGCGTGAAGGCGATCGTGCGCCGCGTTCCCGGCTCGAGCCTCGACGCGGCGGGCGTCCAGCGCCACGCCGCGGCTCACCTCGCGAGCCATAAAGTCCCCGAGTTCGTCGAGTTCATCGACACGCCGCTGCCCCGCAATCCCGCCGGCAAGATCCTCAAGAACCTGCTGCGCGGAATCGAGAGCGTCTCCTTCGATCCAGAGGATCTCGCGTAGAGCGGCGTTCAGCTCACCGTCCGCGGGACGCTCATGACCCCGTCCGATGAGCGGGCGCAGGCCCCCTCCGACCCGACATTTCCAAATTGGTTTGACATCCACGGAGAGAGCCTGCCCTCCAATGGCGGCCCTCGATCGTGCGACCCACGCGCTCCTGGCCGCTCTGCGCGGAAACCGGCGCAGCGTGCGCGAGCTTCTCGTGGAGGCGAGAGCCCTTGCAACACGCGTCGGCGTCTCGCGCTGGCTCTCGGAGCTCGACGACGACAAGCAGGTGATCTGACAGCCGCCAGGGATTATCCAGTCACAACGAGGTTTCGTGTAAACTTTCCTCCTGAACACGTGGAGGAAATGTTGATGCTGGTCTTCCGTCCACTCGACCTGGCCCGGGTGCTAGTCCTCGCCGCCCTGGCCTCCCTCGCCGCCACGTCGGCCCACGCCCGCGTGGACGAGGTGGCGCGCGCCAGCGAGGTCCGGGGCGGCCAGGTCGGGTACCCCGTCCTCGACGAGGTCGGGAAGGTGGCCTTCGCCGCCTCGCAGTTCCAGACGGGAGAGACCCCCGACATCGTGTACCTCTGGGACGATGGCCAGCTCTCGGAACTCTACCGGCTCGCGGACCAGGGCTATCCGGTGAACTCGGGCCTCACGCTCCTCACGCATTTCATCGATCCCTCTACGTTCCGCCGGAACGACGCCGGACAGTTCGCCTTCCGCGTGAGGCGCAATAGCAACACCGGCGCTCCTGAATTCAACAAGAGTTGGGTCCTCCGTCTCAAACCCGGCGCGGCGTTGCCCGAATGCATGAGCAGCCCGGAGAACTCCGCCATCGGAACCTTCGGCGTGCTCGGTACCCGCTCCATCCTCCACGCCGACGTGCTGGGCGGCGTCGTGCTGAATGCGGTGGGTCACGTGGCCGGCGCCGCGGAGCTCTCCTACTCGCATCCGGTGCCGGGCTTCCTCACGTCCGGGCGGACGATGCTGCTCTCGAGGACGACGGATCCGTGCGCGTCGATCCGGGAGAACGGGGGGAGCGCGAACGCGTTCGTCGGCTACGGCGGCGAGGTGTTGGCCGAGAGCGGTGAGTTCATCCCGGGCGGCTCCGCGGAGGATCGCTCCTTCGACGACATCTCGTTCCCCGCCATGAACGACCTCGGCACGGTGGTCTTCCTCGGCCACTCCGACGACCTGAACCAGCACGACAGCCCCAACGTCGGGCTCTTCCGCGGCAGCAAGGGCAAGGACCGCGACGGAAACCCCGGCAACCTCGTGACGCTGCTGAAGGGCGGCGACCCCGCGAACCTTCCGGGCATCGGGTCGATGCTCTTCCAGAGCGTCTCGATCGGCAGCTGGGGCGCGCCGAACGTCAACGACGCCGGGCGCGTCGCGGTCGTGGCGCCGTACACGTCGGTCGGGGTCGTCGGCGTGCAGCGTGGCGTGTTCTACCGCGACGGCAGCACGCTCCACGCGGCGGCCTACCAGGGCCAGAGCGTGGGCGGCCTCTTCGGCAACATCCGCACGTTCACGGACTTTGCCCGCCCCTCCGCCCAGCCCCTCGCGCTGAACGAGGCCGGGAACCTCGCGTTCGTCGCCACGGTGAGCCGGGCGGCCCTCACGGGCGGCACCGCGCTCGATCGCATCTATCGCTGGAACAGCGCCAACGACTCCCGCACGCTGATCGTCAGCGAAGACCAGGCCGTGCCCGGAGCGGGCCGCGACGCCGCCTTCACCTCGTTCGGCAGGGTGTGGCTGAACGACGCCGACGTGGTGCTCTTCGAAGCGAACATCGGAGGCGCCAGCGGCCTGCGGAAGGTGCTGGTGATCGGCGACGGACGCGAGTTCTTCCTGCTGGCGCGCGAGGGCACGGTGGTGTCCGGTCTCGCAGACCCCGTGGAGGGGATCGCGGCGTCGTTCGACCCGATCAACCGGCGCGGCCAGGTGGCGTTCGGCCTCGACGACCGGGTCGGGAGCTCCGTTCGGGCCACGCTCGCGCTTCTCTACACGCCCGACCTCCACTGGCGGGACACCACGAGCGGCAACTGGAACGATCGCGAGCACTGGACGCTGGGCCTCCCGCCCGCGCTGGTGCACGACGTATTCATCGATCCGGCCACGGACCTCACCGTCACGGGAGGCCCGCTCACCACGAGCGTGCGCTCGCTCACCGTAGGCGGCGGAGCGGGCGTCGGGACGTTTGCGCTGACCGCCAACCTGCTCACGGAGGCTGCGCTCACCGTGAAGGAGAACGGCGTCGTAACCGGCGACGGGACGGTCGAGGGCCGACTCCAGGTGGATCCGGAGGGAACGGTCCGGGTAGAGGCCAACGACGAGATCGACTTCCAGGTCACGAGCGTCGTCGGGCTGCAGCATCGGAACGACGGATTCATCGACGTGATCGGCACGAGCCCGACGCAGCTCGCGCGGGCGAGCTTCACGAAGCCCGAGAACCAGACCTTCAGGGGTGGGCTCCTCACGACGGGATTGTTCCTCTCCCGCTTCTCCCGTCTCAACGCCGAACGCTTCACCAATACGGGCGAGATGGATCTCGGTGCCGGCGCTGCCATCGAATCGGGGCTTCTCACGAACGCCGTAGGCGCGCTCCTCGAGATTACCCCGAGCGATGGAAACCTCGAGACCGTGGTGCTGGCCGACGGACTCAACAATCAGGGCGAGATGCAGGTGCTCGACCGGGGCTACATCGCGACGCTCCAGAACATGTCGTTCCAGGGCTCGGGGAGCCTCGAGATCGTGATCTCGGCCACCACCCTGGGAACCATCCGTCCGCGCATCGGCGCACAGCAGAAGCTCTTCGCCAACGGCCCCCTCCGGGTGACCGCGGCGAACGGATTCTTCCCCGCGGCCGGCGACGGCTTCCGGCTCTTCCTCACGCCGGCGACCCAGGGGAAGTGGAAGACCCTCACGCTGCCCGCACTGGCGCCCGGATTGGTCTGGGATCTGTCGACGCTCTACAACGACGGCACGTTGCGCGTCGTCGCCGAGGCCGAGCCCGACGCTGACCAGATCGCCAGCGGATCGGACAATTGCATCCTGCAGGGGAACGGGTCGCAGCTCGACACCGACGACGACGGCTTCGGCAACGCCTGCGACGGCGATCTCGACAACAATGGCATTACGAACTTCGGCGACCTCGCGCTCATGAAGTCCGTGTTCCTGAAGACCGGTCCGCTGAACGCGGACCTCACCGGCGATGGCGTCGTGAACTTCGCCGATCTCGCCCGGATGAAGCAGTTCTTCCTCCGCCCGCCGGGGCCGTCGGCGTTCGCGCCCTAGCGTCAGGAGGTCGAGCGCGAGGAGCGAGCCGACGCTCCTGCCTCCGCCCGATGAGCGCGCTCAGGTCCCCTCCAACCCGACATTTCTACTTTGGTTTGACATCCACGGGGGAGATCCTGCTCCAATGGGCTCGCGAGCACAGCGACTCCTTTTGTCGCGGGGCCCCGCTGCCATCATCCGCCAACCCTACCCCGAGCTCGGCGAACACGTGAAGGCGATCGTGCGCGTAGGCCCCGGCTCGAACCTCGACGACGCCGACGTCAAGCGCCACGCCGCGCACCCCTCGCGGGGAGCATGGGGAGGCGGCGGAGCGGTACGCTGAGGCTCACTCCGAGGAGGACCGCAGGATGGCGACACGGAGCTTCACCGCGATTCTGGAGCGCGAGGACGATCTCTACGTCGCGCTCTGCCCCGAGCTGGACGTGGCGAGCCAGGGCGCCACCGTGGAGGAGGCGACCGCGAACCTGAGGGAGGCCGTGGAGCTCTTCCTGGAGACTGCCGACGCGGAAGAGGTCGCGCAGCGGCTGCGCGGCGAGGTGTACGTCACGCGGTTCGAAGCGGCCCATGGGTAGACTTCGCGTGCTCTCCGGGCGCGCAGTCTGTCGCATCCTCGAAGCCCCACGGTTTCGCCGATGTCCGTCGGCGGGGGAGCCACGTCGTGATACAGCATCGTACCGCCGTGGGGACCGTGACCATTCCGGTGCCCGATCACCCCGAGCTGAAGTTCGGGACGGTGCGCTCCATCATCCGGCAGAGCGGTCTCTAGCGAGCGGCGTTCAGCTCACCGTCCGCGGGACGCTCATGACCCAGTTGAAGAAGCGTACGGCCACGGGGTTCACGAAGATGTGGCGCAGCTTCCAGAACGGGGAGTGCCACTGCTCGCGCGGCAGCGTTCCGTCGAGGATCTCGGCGATCGCCTCGCCGCCGCACTTACGCCGGCGCGAAACTCAATACTGAGTCGGTCCACTACGGCGTTCCTGTGCTATAAGCGCTCCGTGTCCCTGTTCGAATCCCTTTTTGAGGCGCTCAACCGCGGGGGAGTGCGCTATGTGGTCGTCGGCGGGGTAGCGACGGTACTGCACGGCTATGCACGCTTGACCGTGGACGTCGATCTCGTCGTGGACCTTGCATCAGCGGAAGCCGCGAGAGCGATCGATGTGCTGACGGCCCTCGGGCTCGTCCCGCGCGTTCCCGTCGAGGCCGCCGAGTTTGCGGACTCGACCAAGCGCGAAACCTGGATACGCGAACGGAACATGCGCGTGTTCACGATGATCGACCCCGGGAACCCGATGCGTCAGGTCGATCTATTCGTCGAGCCGCCGATGGATTTCGAAGAGCTGTGGGCCAGAGCCGAGATGGTCCACCTCGAGCATACCGACGTCCGCATCGCATCCATACAAGACCTCATCGCAATGAAGCGCAACGCCGGAAGGCCGCAGGACCTCGCTGACATCGAGGCGCTCGAGGCCATACTTGCAAAGAAGAGATCATGAAAGGGAGCGACGACAGCAACGTCCGCGCGCCCCAAGACGACTGGCAAGCGGACTGGGAAGGTCACCGCCGGTGGCAGCTGACCGCGGCTCTCGCGGCGACTCCTGCCCAGCGCTTGGAGTGGCTGGAGGCAATGATCAACCTCGCGTGCCAAGCGATACGAGAGACTCGAAAGGAACCGAACGAACGGTCGTGAGCAGAGGGATTGCACAAGATTTACGCGGATCGAGGAAGGGCCGGCAAGATTCTCGAGAACCTGCTGCGCGGAATCGAGAGCGTCTCCTTCGATCCAGAGGATCTCGCGTAGAGCGGCGTTCAGCTCACCGTCCGCGGGACGCTCATGACCCAGTTGAAGAAGCGTACGGCCACGGGGTTCACGAAGATGTGGCGCAGCTTCCAGAACGGGGAGTGCCACTGCTCGCGCGGCAGCGTTCCGTCGAGGATCTCGGCGATCGCCTCGCCGGTGCGGCCGGCGAGCGTGTCGAGGATCTGCTCGCCGATCTGCGCCGACGCGCCCGCCGGGGCTCCCGAGTAGGTCTCCTCGCAGAAGAAATGGATGCCGGCCTTGAAGCCCGCCAGCATCTGCAAGATAGATGCTGGCTTGCCGCGCTCGGCCGGCGGCTTTGCCCGGCCGTTCTCCTCGAGCCAGAGGTCCACGGTGCGGCGGGGAAGATCCTTGTGGTTCGGGTCGACCCACTCGGGATGCAGCGCCAGGAGCTGCGAGGTCTCGACCAGACCGGCGTGGGTATCGCCCTTGAAGTCGTCCTTCTCGACGCCGGGGAGATGGCCCAGCACCTCTCCCAGCTCGGAGCCTCCGCCGTTCAGCCGCGAGAGCATCAACGAGAAGATCGACACCATTTGGATGCCGCGCTCGCGCGAGATGCGGTCGCAGGCGGTCTCGATCGCGAGAAAATGCCGCGGGCTGCCGTGGAAATTCGAGACCATGACGTTCCGGAAGCCCTGCGCCGCGAGCGAGCGCCCCAGATCCTCGATCACGCGGATCGTGGTCGAGGGCCGGAACGCGACCGTCCCGGGCTGTGGGACGCCGTCGGAAGCAGCGTAGACGAAGGGCAGCTTGAGGAACGTCCTCGCCCGATGCCGCTCCGGCAGGAAGCGCAGCGTGCGCTCGGCAAGGCCCTCGCCCTCGAGGATGTCGGCCCCGAGCGGAAGATGCGGCCCGTGCACTTCGAGCGGCGAGCAGGTGACGAAGACCACGGCGGTCTCGCGGTCGATCGTGTCGAACTGCGTCTTCGTCAGCGTCTCCCAGCGAATCCAGGCCGGCGTCTCGGGCATGGGAAACCTCCGTGTGTCATGTCAGCGTCGCAATACTAGCCGAGCCGCAACGCGCCCGTCTGCGCGGGCGCGTTGCGGCTCGGCCTCGCGACCCTGGGATGCGCAGGCCGCTATCCCATGAAGAACGCGTTCAGCTTGTTGCCGTCGAGATCGCGGAAGTAGCCCGCGTAGAAGCCGTCTCCGCGCGGTCCGGGCGCGCCCTCGTCCTTTGCCCCGAGAGAGAGCGCCTTGCGGTGGATCGCGTCCACCTGCGCCTTGCTGCTGGCCAGGAGGGCGATCATCACACCGTTGCCCACCGTGGCGGGCTTGCCGTCGAAGGGCTTGATGACGGATACCATGGGTGCACCGGGTGCCGCAGACCAGGCGATGAAGCTGTCCATCTCCATGGCGCGCTTTGCGCCGAACTCCGCGAGCAGGGCATCGTAGAAGCGTCCGGCGCGTTCGAGATCGTTCGTTCCGAGCGTGGCGTAGCCGATCATGATCTTCCTCCCCAGGCATTTGGCTGCCCGTATGGCCCTCGAGGGTAGCGGCTCACAAGGAGGCAGACGGGCGGCAGAGCAGAGTGCCGGAATCAGCACTCCCCGGGCCAAGCTCGCCGCGCTCGGTCTGCGCGCCTTGCTGGCTCAGGCAAGAAGATGACGCCGGAGGAACGACTCGGCGTCCGCGAACGCGCGACGCCGCGCGCGGCGGT
>CAYGXT010000069.1:0-10557 GCA_964353695.1 uncultured Myxococcaceae bacterium | reverse complement strand
CCTGCCGATCCTGGTGCGCGCCGACACGGGTCGTTATCTGCGCGCCTCCGATCTCAAGAAGGGCGGTAGCGACGAGCTGCTTTACTTCTGGGACGCTGCGTCGGATCGGTTGATGGAGGTGCCGGGCTGCCAGGGCGAGGGGGGACAGTCGATTGCGCTCGGTTCGCTGCGCCCCGCGCTTTCCGGGAGCCACACGGTCAAGCAGATCGACGGGAGCTCGGTGACGGTGCGCCCGCTGCTCGAGCACCTGCGCGAACACCTGGATGCGCACTACACGCCGGCGCAGGCCGCCGCGTTGACCGGTGTGGCGAAGGGGACGATCGAGAGGATCGCGCGCGAGCTGGCCGCCGCGGGCAGCGCCATGATCTTCTCGGGCCTGGGCACCTGCAAGTTCTACCACGGCGACCTGGCGCAGCGCGCGGAGATCCTGCTGATGGCGCTCACGGGCAACCAGGGCAAGAGCGGCGGCGGCTTGCGGATCGCGTCCTGGTGGCCGATCCGGGGCTTCGACAAGTTCAACAACGCCGGGATGCGTGGGAACCTGCCGCTGCTGGAGCAGACGCGCTTGCTGTGGCAGATCTACATGCGAGATCGGAGCTGGCGGAGCTTCGAGAACCTGATGCAGAAGATCACGCCGCACCGTGGCATGACGCCTTTGATGCCGTTCCTCTACACCCACGCGGGCTACTCGGAGGTCTGGGACAAGCGCGAGTTCCAGGATCCGGCCGCTCCGCGGAGCACGGGCGAGTACATGAAGGAGGCGGTGAGCAAAGGCTGGATTCCGGTGCGGCCGTTGCCGGGGACCGAGCCGCGCGTGTTCCTGTTCACGGGTTCGAATCCGCTGCGCCGCTGGCCGGCGCCGCAGATTGCCGAGAAGCACCTGTGGCCGAAGCTCGACCTGATCGTGGATGTGAACTTCAAGGCGAGCACGTCGGGGATGAAGGGGGACATGATTCTGCCGACCGGGGGCTACTACGAGCGCGACTCGCTCAAGTACAGCCAGGCCTATCTGCCCTACCTGGTGTTGTGCGAGAAGGCGGTGGAGCCGCTCGGCGAGGCCAAGCCGGAGTGGGAGATCTTCGGCCTGCTGGCGCGCAAGATCCAGGAGCGCGCCCGGGCGCGCGGTGTCAGCACGGTGCGCAGCTCGGTGGGAGGCGAGGTGAATCTTTCGCAGGTCTACGATCTCTGGAGCCATGACGGCAAGTTCCACGAGAGCGATGCGAAGGGGGCGCTGGACTGGATCCTGCGCGAGACGGACATCACCGGCAACAAGGGCTTCGACGAGGGGAAGCAGACGGGCCTGCTGCCGGTACTCGAGGCGGAGGGCAAGCCCGAGATGCTCTACGCGCTGGGCAGCGACTACAAGCGGGGCCGCACGCTCTATCCGCACGCGCGCTTCGTGGAGAAGAAGGAGGCGTGGCCGACCTTCTCGGGTCGTCAGCAGTTCCTGATCGACCATCCCTGGTACGAGGAGGTGGGCGAGGTGCTGCCGGTGCACAAGAATCCGCCGCCTGCGGGAGGCAACTATCCGCTGCGTCTTACCGGTGGCCACACGCGCTGGTCGATCCACGCCACCTGGCGCGACTCATCTCTGATGTTGCGCTTGCAGCGCGGCGGACCGGCGGTGTGGGTGGCGAAGCGAGACGCTCTCGCCCGCGGCATTGCCGATGGAGATCGCATTCGGGTCTTCAACGACGTGGGTGAGTTCGAGGCGGTGGCGAAGGTGGCTCCCTCGGTGCAGCCGGGTCAGGCGATCATCTATCACGCCTGGGAGCCCTATCAGTTCAAGAACTGGAAGGGTCAGCAGGAGCCGGTGGCCGCGCCGTGGAAGGCGCTGCACCTGGCGGGTGGCTACGGCCAGATCCACTACCGCGCCATCTACAGTGCCCCCGGGCACAGCCCCCGCGCACAGACCGTCGAGATCGCCAAGGCCTGAAGCTCGTGGTCAGACGGGGAGGCCCGTTGGCTTGTGTGCCCGATGCGCTGGCTGCGTGAGCCATGCGAAGGCGTAGAGCGCACGGCTCTGGAAAACTTCACTCACGACGTGGTGCTCGCTCTATGCCGTGGCGCCGCGGCTGAACCGACACGGCGCTTCAAGTGCTGCGCGGCCAGCGCGAGGAATCGCTCCCGTGCGAAGCGGTGCTCGACGATGGGCCGTGGATAGGTCTCGCCCAATTGAACCCCGGCGGCACGCAGCACCGCGTCGGGGGCCTCCCATGGATGGTGGATGTAGCGCGCCGGCATCTGCCCCAGCTCCGGCACCCAGCGGCGGACATAGTTGCCCTCTGGATCGAACTTCTTTCCCTGCGTGACCGGGTTGAAGATGCGAAAGTAGGGTTGCGCGTCGCAGCCACAGCCGGCGGACCATTGCCAGCCCGCGTTGTTCTGCGCCCAGTCCCCGTCGGTGAGGTACTTCATGTAGTGGGCCTCGCCGCGCCGGTAGTCGATGAGCAAGTGCTTTGTCAGGAAGCTCGCGGCGATCATGCGGGCCCGATTGTGAACGAAGCCCTCGCCGAGCAACTGGCGGGCCGAGGCGTCCACGAGGGGAACTCCGGTCTGGCCAAGCACCCAGGCCTGCCACAGGGCGTCGTCATACTTCCAGGGGAAGCCCACGAACGCGGGCCGAAATGGCTTCTCGAGCAGCTCGGGCCGATCCCATAAGGTGGTATGGGTGAACTCGCGCCAGACGAGCTCGTTCAAGAAGGATCGCGCGGCCCGGGTCCCATCGAGAGCCTCCTCGACTGCGCTCCACACCTGACGTACGGAGAGGGTGCCGAACTTGAGGTCCGCCGACAGTCGACTCGTGCCGGCGAGGTCCATTCGATCGCGGTGCTCTGGATACACAGCCGCGGCACTCCTCAAGAACCGCCGCAACCGCGCCTTCGCGGCCTGCTCTCCGCCGGGCAGGATGGCCTCGTTACGCGGGATGCCGAGCTCTTCGCAGGTCGGAATCGTGGTCGCGTGGGCTCGGATGTCTTTCGGCACCGGTGGCAAGACGCGCGGCGTCCGTAGCGGCTTGCCGATGATCGCTGTTTCGTGAAACACCCGGGAAAACTGGCTGAACACCGAGTAGGGATTGCCAACGCCCGTTCGCAGGGTGCCGGGTGGCAGCAATGTCTCACCCTCGTACAGCTCGAACCTGGCGCCAAGGGCCTCGCGTACACGCCGGTCGCGCTCTCGCGCGAAGGGTTCGACCCACCGCTGGGCGACGACTCGATCGACTTTCCATTCTCTGCGCAGACGTGGGACGACCTCCACACTCTTGCCCGCGACGACGACGAGACGTGAGCCGCGTTCTGCAAGATTTTCTTCGAGCGCTCGGAGAGAATCGAGGAGGAACTGCATGCGGTGCGGGACCTCGCGAGCGCGCGCGGGCGCAAAGAAATAGGGGTCGAGGACGAACAAGGGGATGACCTCGCCGGTTTCGATCGCATCTCCGAGCGGCGCATGGTCCGAGATCCGCAGGTCCTTGCCACGGAACCAGACGATGGTCCTCACCCGAGATTTGCTCGCGGCGAGGGCGTCTCCTCGGACTCGCGGGCGCACGTCTCCGCAGATTCTTCGAGCCGGGCTCGGATCGCATCGCGCCTATAGTCGAAGATCCGGTCGAGCATGCGCTGGACGAAGAGTAGGTGTGCGACGAAACCAAGCGGGCCGAGCGGCTCGGCGTAGTCGACGACATCGCGAACCCGCGTCGAGCTCCCGAGCGAATCGAACTCATGAGTATGACGCCAGAGCGCGTAGGGACCCGATTCCTGTTCGTCGACGAAACGCACCCCGGGCTGCCAGTCCTTGATCGCCGTGCGCCAGCGGACCGGCACGCCGAAGAGCGAGAGCGAGTAGTCGATTCGCGCGCCGGTGCGCATCTCGATCGGCATCGGAGTGAGGATGCGGAAGCGGAGGAACGGCGGCGTCAGCGCCTCCAGGTTCGCCGGGTCGGAAAAGAAGGCAAAGACCTCGGCTCGTGGCCTGGCCACCACTTGGCTGCGTGAAAGTTGGTGAAGACGCTGCATGTCGGGAACGGTTCATTCGACTGAACATCCAACAACGGCAAAATCATACTACTATTCTTCTATGAGGGCAGGGCCCGTACTCACGACGACCGAGACGGCCGGGATGGTGGCCCTCTCGGCGTCCGAAGCGCGAGCCCGGATCGGTGTCGGCTCGGGATTGCCCCTGCTGCGCGAAGGGGCTCACCTCCCCATGAGGAGTGACCCATGAAGTGCATTGCGAGCCTGGTTTGCGCCCTCGTGGCCACGGGTTGTGCCACCACCACGACCGACCGACTGCGGCTGCCCCAGCTCGAAACGGTCGCGCACGTCGATCTCTCGCGTTACATCGGGACCTGGTACGAGATCGCCAACTTCCCGCAGATCTTCCAGCGAGGCTGCACCGCCACGACGGCGAGCTACACGCTTCGCGGCGACGGCGACATCGACGTGCTGAATCGCTGTCGCAAGGAATCGATTGACGGAGAGGAGAAATCAGCCATCGGACGGGCTCACGTTGTCGATCTCTCCACGAATGCGAAGCTCGTGGTGAGCTTCTTTCGGCCGTTCTGGGGCGACTACTGGATCATCGACCTCGCCGACGACTACTCGTACGCCGTCGTCGGCCACCCGAGCCGCGACTATCTCTGGATCCTTTCGCGCACTCCGTCGATGGACCCCGGGCTGTATGAGGGCATCCTCCGCAGGCTGGCTGCGCAGGGCTACGAGACCTCCCGCATAGTGCGTACCTTGCAGCCTCCGCGCCCAACCGCGAGAGACGGCTCGGCCGAAGCCGAGACCAGGATGCAGAGCTTCCCGCTCCTCGCGAATCAGGCGTCACTGCTCGAAGAGAGCGAGAGAGCCCATGCAAGCCGGGACTGATCGCAAGACCCTGGTGACCGGCGCGACCGGCTTCATCGGCCGCGCTCTCGTACCGGCGCTGCGTGCCCAGGGTCGAGAGATCGTGGCCGCTAGCCGGCGGGCAGCCGCGTCGAATGACGGCGCGGGTGTGGAGTGGCGCACCTGTGACCTGCTTCGTGCGGAAACACTCCCTGCGGCCCTGGCTGGCGTGGGCGTTGCCTACTACCTCGTGCACAGCATGGGTGGAGGGAACGCGGACTTCCGCGACCGCGAACGCCGGGCCGCGGGGGCTTTCGTCGACGCGGCCGCGCGTGCCGGCATCGAGCGTATCGTGTACCTCGGTGGGCCGGCCCCGCCGGGGCGCCCCTCGGAGCACCTGCGGAGCCGTCTTGCAGTGGGGGAAATACTGCGGGCGGGCCCGGTCCTGACCGTCGAGCTTCGTGCTTCGATGGTCATCGGGAACGGCAGTGCGTCCTGGCAGATCGTTCGCGACCTCGCGATGCGCCTTCCCGCGATGGTCCTTCCGCGATGGCTCAAGTCGCGTACACGGCCGGTGGCCCTCGATGACGTGATCGCGGCATTGATCGCTGCCGCCGAGCTGCCGCTGGAAACGAGCGCGTGGTTCGACATCCCGGGACCGGAGATCATGAGCGGCCGGCAGATCCTAGAGCGCATTGCCGCTCTGCGAGGCCGGCGCATCCTCGCAGTCGAGGTGCCCATGCTCACGCCGCAACTGTCGGCCCTCTGGCTTCGGCTGGTTACACGCACCGACTTCGCGCTGGCGCGTGAGCTGGTCCTGGGGCTCGGCGAGGACCTGCTTCCGGCAAACGAACGTTTCTGGAACCTCATCGGCCATACGCAGCTCGTCTCATTCGATGATGCCGCCCGCCGCGCTCTGGCCAGTGAGTCGCGCGATGCTGGAGTTCGACAATGAGTGGCCCGAGCGGATCGAGATGATCTGCTCCGCGTCCTCGCCTTGGCAGTGGGTTACGCCTTGGCGCTCGGAAGCGGTCTTCTGATCGTCTGCGCGTTCGGCTGTGCCGTGCTCTGGGGCGGACTCCGCGTCGCGACGCGTTCACTGGTCGTGCCGATCATCGCGCACGGGGTCTGGGATCTGGGCATCTTGGTGGTTTGGCCACTCGTGCAAAGTGGCGACTGACACCAGAAATGCGGAGCCCTGAGGAGATGGCGTACCTCGCGGCCTTCCTGCGGAAGTTCTACACCGGCGAGACTACCGGACCCGCCTCTCGACGGCTGCCCAGTCGATGTTGGTGAGGTATGCATCGACGTACGTGGCGCGGTCGGTTGCCTTGTAGTCGGGGATGAAGGCGTGCTCCCAGGCGTCCATCACCAACACGGGCGCGTATCCGGCAGGGTGGTTGTCCTGGTGCAGGTTGATCCAGTGGTTCGAGAGCCAGCCGGTGGTCGGATCCTGGTACAGGATCGCCCAGCCCACGCCCGGCATGGTCGCTACCGCCTTGAAGTCGGCGAGCCAGGTGTTGTAGCTGTCGAAGCTCTTCTCGACGGCGTCGTACAACTTGCCCTTGGGCATCGAGGCCTGGGCGCTCGGGCTGAGGTTCCCGAAGTAGTACTCGTGCAGAATCATGCCGCTGTACTCGAAGCCGAGGCGTCGGGTCAGTTCGGCGTAGACCTGATCCTTGCCCGCGGCGCGGCCCTCTTTGTTCAGCTTGTAGAGGGTCTCGGTCAGCCCGTTGCAGCGGTTGACGTAGCCCTCGTAGAGCTTGAAGTGGGTCGCGAGCAGGTCATCGCTGATGCCCTTCAGCCCCTTGAGGTTCGGATAGCTCTTCGGCGTGTACTTCTTCTGGAACTCACTCATCGTTCCCTCCGATCGATCGGCTCGTACCGCAGCCCCGTCGGTCCTACGTAGCGGCCGCGGGGGCGATAGATGCGGTTATTCGCGTACTGCTCCATCACGTGAGCGCACCAGCCCGCGACGCGGCTCATGGCGAAGACGGGCGTGAAAAGGTCATGGGGGATTCCCATGGCGTGGTAGACGGTGGCCGAATAGAAGTCGACGTTCGGGAGCAGGTGTTTCTCGCGTTGCATGACGTCGTCGATCCGGACGCTCATTTCGTAGAGGTGCGCCTGGCCCGCCTCGCGCGTGAGCGTCTCGCCCATGGCGCGCAAGATCTTCGCACGTGGATCGCCCTCCTTGTAGACGCGATGGCCGAAACCCATGACCTTCCGCTTCTCCGCCAGCGCATCCTTCAGGAACGGCTCGATCTGATCCATGCTGCCGATCTCGAGCAGCATCGCCATCACCTGCTCGTTGGCGCCGCCGTGGAGAGGGCCCTTGAGCGTGCCGATGGCAGCCATGATGCTCGAATAGATGCCGGACTCCGTGCTCGACGTGACGCGTGCGGAGAAGGCCGAGGCGTTGAGCTCATGGTCGGCGTGGAGGATGAGGCAGGTGTCGAATTGCCGGACGCGCTCCGGCGAGGGCTCCTTGCCGAAGAGCATATAGAGAAAGTTCCAGGCGATGCTCTTGTCGGGCTGCGGCTGGAGCGGCCACTGGCCGCTTCGCACGCGGTGGTAGGCCGCGATGATCGTGCCGAAGCGCGCCGTCATGCGGAGGGACTTGCGCTGCGTGGCCTCGTCCGACATCACGTTCGCGTCGGGATCGTGGAGCGAGAGGCCCGCCACCACGGCATGAAGGAAATCCATGGGATGCACGTTGGTGGGCAGGCCGTGGAACCAGCCGAAGGATCTCGGCGGCAGGGCCATCTTCTGGCGCAGCGCACTCTCGAAGTCTGCGAGCTCCTTGGTCGAAGGGAGCCGCCCATACCAGAGCAGGTAGGCGACCTCTTCGAAGGTCGCGTTGGCAGCGAGGTCTTCGATGGTATAGCCGCGGTAGATGAGCGTCGTGCCGTGGATGGCGCTGATGCTGGTGTGGCAGGCCACCACGCCCTCGAGACCCTTGTCGATCGCTCCGTCGTACTCCTTCACGGCCTCCGCCACGTCGCTCTCCTCCTGCGGTCCGAATGGATGGCCCGCCCCGTGGAGGATACCGATCCGATGGATTGCGCGCGGCCCCACTTGACACCCCTCGGAGGGTCCCGTTTCTTGCGCTGCACGCGTCATGCCGCCCTCATCACCGACCCAGATTCGCCGGGACCTGCGCGCCATCCTGGGGGATGGCGCTGCGTTCAGCGTCATGGTGGGAAGCGGCGAGACCTATCTCGCTCCCTTCGTCCTCGCCGTCGGCCTCGGCGAGGTACAGGCAGGCTTCATTGCGTCGCTGCCGCCCCTGGCAGGAGCCGTGCTGCAGCTCGCCTCTCCCGCAGCCGTCCACCGTCTCCGATCGCACCGCCGCTGGGTCGTTCTCTGTGCACTCATCCAGGCCGCGAGCTTTCTCCCGCTGATCGTGGCTGCGCTGGTTGGAAGGATCCCCGCCACAGCAGCGTTCCTGATCGCGACGATCTACTGGGGCGCGGGCATGAGTACGGGGCCGGCCTGGAACACCTGGGTGGGCACGCTCGTGCCGCGCGGCATCCGCGCCAGCTACTTCGCGCGGCGCACGCGCTTCACGCAGGTCGGCACCGTCGTCGGTCTCGTGATCGGCGGCGCTCTGCTGGCGGCCGGCAAGGCGGGAGGCTGGGAGATGCAGGCCTACGCCGCCCTATTCCTGCTGGCAGGCGCCTGTCGATTCGCTTCTGCGGGCTACCTCGCCAGCCAGAGCGAGCCCGTTCCGATGCCACCCGAGTTTCGCCACGTACCACCGCGCGAGCTGCTCGCCAACCTTCGCCGCAGCCACGAGGGGAAGCTTCTCGGCTACATGCTGGCCGTGCAGATCGCGGTGCAGATCTCGGGGCCGTTCTTCGCGCCCTACTGGCTGAAGCAGCTCCACCTCAACTACGAACAGTACATGCTGCTGGTGGCGGTCTCGTTCGGAGCGCGAATTGCGGTGATGCCGGCCTTCGGGACGCTGGCTCGTCGCTTCAGCGCACGGAACCTGCTGTGGCTCGGAGGCGTCGGCGTCACGCCGATGGCCGCGCTCTGGCTCGTATCCGACTGGTTTCCGTATCTCGTGGCCGTCCAGATCCTGGCGGGAATCATGTGGGGAGCGTGGGAGCTCGCGACCTTCCTGCTCGTATTCGAGGCCATCCGCGAAGAGGAGCGAACCAGCATCCTCACCACCTTCAACCTCGCCAACGCGATCGCCATGGTGGCCGGGTCGCTCGTGGGCGGAGCGATCCTACATCACCTCGGCGAGGAGAAGATCGGCTACATGACGATCTTCGCGCTCTCGTCTTGCGTCCGCGTGCTCACGCTGCCGCTGCTGCGCCGCGTGCCCAACGTTCGCGTAGCGTCGCGGCCCATCGCCACGCGAACGGTCGCGCTGCGTGCGGGAGACTCCGCATCGGACGATCGCCCGGTGCTGCCGAGCATCGATGACGAGAAGACTCCGGAGCGAGAGAACAAGAACAGCTAGTGCTCGCGGCTACGGCGCTGAGGCCGCGCCCCGACGCTCGCCCCCCCCGTCGCTCGCTGCATCACGAGCTCTCGTCGATCCGTTCCAGCACCGCGTCGACGAGCCGTGGATGCAAGCCGAGCGGGGGCCCCAGGCGGATCGACACGCCCGGGTGTCGGACGGATCCCTCTCGGGCAAGTCGGGGAAGATCCTCCGCCGAGTGGCGCCCCGGCGCAAGGAAGAAGGGGTGGATCACGATCTCTTCCGCGCCCGCGGCGGCGCAGGCGTCGATGCCCGCATTGACCGATGGCGGTTCCAGCTCGAGGTGTGCAGCCGCTACGAAGCGGTCCGGCATCCGAGCGCGCACGAGCCGTGCCAGCGCGTCGAGCTGTGCGTTCGCCTCCTTGCGACGACTTCCGTGATCGACGAGCAGGACCGCTCGCTTCACGCCACGATCACCATCAGCCTGCTGCGCGGGCAAGAGCCTGCCCGAGGTCGTCGCAGAGGTCCTCGACATTCTCGATGCCCACGGAGAGCCTCACGGTGGCCTCCGTAATGCCCTTGGCGACCCGGTCTTCTGCGGAGAAAGCCGCGTGGCTCATGCTCCACGGGTAGCCGATCAGCGACTCGACGCCGCCGAGACTCTCGGCGAGGGCGAAGATCCGCGTGCTCCGGCAGAGCCTCAGTGCCGCGGCTTCGCCTCCCTTGACGTCGATCGTGACCATGCCGCCGAAGCCGCGCATCTGGCGCTTCGCGATCTCGTGGCCGGGATGCTCCGGGAAGCCCGGATAGTGTGTGTGTGCCACGGCACGGTGCGAGTGCAGGAAGGTGGCCACCCTGGCTGCGTTGGTCTCGTGCTGACGCATGCGGATGGCCAGCGTCTTGAGGCCGCGCAGCGTGAGCCATGCATCCCAGGGCCCGGGTACGCCGCCGGTGGCATTGCGCGTAAAGCGCAGCTTCTTGCAGAGCTCCTCATCGTCCAGCACGAGGGCGCCGCCGATCACGTCCGAGTGGCCGCCGATGTACTTGGTGGTGGAGTGGACGACGACGTGCGCGCCGAGGGCCAGGGGGTTCTGCAGATACGGCGTCGCGAAGGTGTTATCCACCACCAGAAGCGCGCCCGCGCGAGCCGCGATCTCAGCGCAGGCCTCGACGTCGATCAGCCGCAGCAGTGGGTTGGTCGGACTCTCGATCCAGATCATGCGCGTCGCGGGCTCGATGGCCTTCGCGACCTCCTCGGGACGCGTCGCGTCCACGTACCTGAAGCGCACGCCA
>CAYGXT010000068.1:0-10744 GCA_964353695.1 uncultured Myxococcaceae bacterium | reverse complement strand
CGGCAGGGCGTACCCGGCCGGCCGACCGCGAGCGGGTGGCGCTGCTGCTCGAGGAGGCGCGGGTCGATGCAGCCTCCCGCGCCGCCGATGCCCGAAACGCTCGCGCCCTGCTCGCGCTCTCCATGGGCCGGGAGGGGACGGCGGCGCCCGAGCGGCTCGACGCGACGAGCCTTCCCGACGTGCGAGTTGGGCCCGAGGCGGAGACGGACGTGACGGCTTCGCCGGAGCTCCGCGTACTCGATCTGAGGCGAAAGGCGGAGGAGAAGGGCATCGCGGTCGCGCGCGCCGGGCACCTGCCGACGGTGGCCGTGCGCGGCGGCTACTCGCACTACGGCATCAAGCGCTACGACAACTACCCCGACGCGGTACGCGTGGGCGTCAATCTCGACGTCCCGCTATTCCAGGGGTTCAAGAACGAGTACGCCATCGAGGGCGCGGCGAAGTCCGCCGAGATCGCGCGCATCCGCTACCGGCAGGTGCTCGAGACCAAGCGCGCGCGTGTCCGCGAGCTCGCGCAGCGTCTTGCGTCGGGAAGCGGGATGCCCGCACTCGCCGAGCGCCGCGTCGCTGCCTCGCAGGAGCGTCTGCGGCTCGCCGAGCTCAGCCTGCGTTCCGAGCGAGGCAGCCTCGACGAGGTGCTCGCCGCGCTGGGCGACAGCGCGCGCGACGACCGCGCGGCGATCGACGCGAAGCTCGACCGGGTGATCCTCTGGGGGCAGCTCCGCCGCGAGACTGGGACGCTCGCACAGGCGCTCGGCGGCGTGCGGCCGGCACCCCCGGACTCCGCGCAGTCGCAAGACTGAAGGCCGAGCGTGTACGTTCCGGTCATGCTGCGCCATCCCCTCCTCGCCCTTGCGTTCGCCGGGCTCGCGGGCTCTCTCCTGGGCACGGCCTGCTCGCGGGATGTCGAGCCCGTGGTCCAGGTCGCCGAGGTTCGTCGGGCGCCGCTGCGGGTGGCGGTCGCCACGAACGGCAAGGTCGAGCCCATCGACGAGGCCGAGCTGCGAGCGCGACTCGATGGTCGCGTGCTGGAGATCCCCGATCCTGGAACAAAGGTCGAGCGCGGCGCGCCGCTGCTCCGCATCGACGCGGCCACGGTGGGTGCGCAGCTCGCGACAGCAGAGTCGGAGCGGCTTGCGGCGCAGGAGGCGCTGCGGGCGGGCCGCAACGATCTCGAGCTCGTGCGGCAGCGGTTCGAGACCGACCGCGAGCTCTTCCGACAGGGAGCCTTCACGCGGCAGCGCTTCAGCGAGAGCGAATCCTCCTACCGCGACGCGCAGGCCCGCGCCGCGTCGCTGGCCCGCGAGGTGCCGCTGCGCCTCGATTCCCTCGACCTGCGCATCCGCGAGCTCAGTGGGCAGCAGCGCGCGGCGGAGATGGCCGCGCCCGTGTCGGGAACGGTGTATCGGACGGACGCGAAGAAGGGACAGATGGTTCGCGTCGGCGACCCGCTGCTCGCCGTCGCCGATCTCGGCCGCCTGCGGGTGCGTACGAACGTCGACCAGGTCGATCTCGGGCGCGTCCGGCCAGGCGCGCGCGTGCAGGTGACGTCGAACGCCTATCCCGGCCGTTCCTGGAACGGGCGCGTGAGTGACGTGGTTCCGCACGTGGTGGTCAAGGAGAGCCGCGCCGTCTCCGAGAGCCTCGCCGTGCTCGAGCCTCCGACGGAGGGCCTGGTGCCCGGCATGACCGTGGACGTCGAGATCATCGTCGCGGAGTCGCCGGACGCGGTGCAGGTTCCGGCGGACGCCATCGTGAGCCGCGGGGGCGAGCTGCTCGTCTTCAAGCTCGACGGCAGCCGCGTCCGCGCCATGCCCGTCAAGCTCGGCCTGTCCAGTGTGACGGCAACGGAGGTTCTCGAGGGACTTTCTCCGGGCGATCTCGTGGTGGTGGGCGGCGCTCAGGGTCTCGAAGACGGAGCGAGCGTAGATATCCGGAGGCCGGATGCTCGCGCCTCGTAGGGAGGCGTCGTACCGCGAGGTGGCGGCCCCCGTGCCGTCCGCGCTCCGTCTCGAAGGTGTCTCGAAGACCTATCGGCGTCAGGGCGTGCCCGTCGAGGCGCTCCGCGGCGTGGACCTCCAGATCGGGCGCGGCGAATTCGTGGCGATCATGGGGCGCTCGGGCTCGGGCAAATCCACGCTGCTCCACATCCTCGGCCTGCTCGACACGGAGTACGAGGGCCGCTACGACCTCGACGGCATCCAGGTCTCGGGACAGAGCGCCGACGCGCTCTCGCCCCTTCGCAACCGGATGATCGGTTTCGTGTTTCAGTCCTTCCACCTGCTGCCCCAGCTCACCCTCCTCGAGAACGCGGAGCTGCCCGCTCTCTACGCCCGAGATCGCGATCCCGGCGTCTGCCGTGGGGCGGCCCGCGAGCGTCTCGAGCAGATGGGCCTCGGCGACCGCCTCGATCATCGCCCCGGCGAGCTCTCCATCGGGCAACGGCAGCGCGCCGGGATCGCGCGCGCCCTGGTCAACGACCCGCGCGTGCTGCTGGCCGACGAGCCTACGGGCGCCCTCGACTCTCGCACGGCGGAGGAGATCCTCGAGATCCTGCACGGGCTGCACGACTCCGGCGCGACCCTCGTGATGGTGACCCACGACCCTGAGGTGGCCGCCGTCGCGAGCCGCATCATCCAGATCCGCGATGGCCAGGCCCACGACGGCGTGGCTTAGGCTGCTGCTCCGCTTCGCCCTCGATGGGCTGGCGGGGCAGCGGGGGCGCTCGGGCCTGACGATGCTCGGCATGGCCATCGGGACGGCGAGCGTGGTGGGCGTGGTCTCGATCGGGCTCCTCGGCCGCACCTATGTCGTGAACCTGATCGAAGGCGTTGGCTCGAATCTCGTCTTCGCCTACGGCACCGGCGATGGTGTGAATCCGGAGGAGATCTCCTTCGAGGATCTCGATGTCCTCCGCGCACGCGTACCCGGCGTCCGGGCGATGGCGCCGGTCCTGAGCGGCACCGAGACGCTGTCGATCAAGGGCGAGTCCGAGATCGTGAACGTGCTCGGCGCGACGCCCGCGTACGCGTCGGTTCGAAACCTCGTAGTGGTTTCGGGCCGCTTCCCGACGGAGCGGGAAGAGGAGACCGCGGAGAAGGTCTGCACCGTCTCTCGCGAGCTCGCGCAACGCCTCTGGGGCGATCGCCCTCCCGGAGACGATGCGTGGCTGCGTCTGTTCGGCCTACGCTTTCGCGTCGTCGGTGTCTACCGCGAGGGCGTCGAGAGCGCAGCGGCGGTGCAGAAGAGTGAGGCTGCAGGGCTGACGGTGGTCGTCCCCTTCTCGACCTTCCGCAACCTCTATCCCGTTCGCTTCGTGGACGTGGTCTACTTCCAGGCGGAGAGCCCGCAAGCGGTGTCTGCGGTCTCGAGCGCGGTGAGCGAGGTGCTGAAGTCGAGGCATCGCGCGCTCTCGAGCTTCAAGGTCGAGTCGCTCCAAGGGTATCTGATCCTGGCGCAGCGGATCTCCGACGCCGTCACGCTGGGATTGATCGCGATCGCGGCCGTCTCACTCCTGGTGGGCGGCATCGGGATCATGAACATCATGCTGGTGACCGTGACCGAGCGGACCCGCGACATCGGAATTCGTCTCGCGCTCGGCGCAGGGCGCCGGGACATCCTGCTGCAGTTCCTGCTGGAGGCCGGCATCCTCAGCTTCGCCGGCGGGATCGCCGGCGTCGTGATCGGCGCCCTGCTTCCCTGGTACGTGGGACGGCTCTACGGCGCCGAGGTTCCGGTCTCGCTGCTGAGCGTGGTCGTCGCCTTCACGGTTTCGGTGGCGGTCGGCCTCTTCTTCGGCCTCTACCCGGCGCGTAAGGCCGCGAACATGAACATCGTGGACGCGCTTGGGTACGAGTGAGCGAGGGTCTGCGGGGAGGCTCCTACGGGTCTGCCTTGAGAGGTTGGGCCACGCCCGGTAGTCTCGGCGCCCGAAGGCAGCGGAAATCTCGAGGGAGAGCTTCGAGGAAGTGATCGGGACGATCCGGTGTCAAACGCCGAAGGGGGGGGCGCAGTCGATGGCACGCACGGAGCGCGGGCAAGAGAAGATCAAGATCGCGATTGCGGGAGTAGGCAACTGCGCAAGCTCGTTGTTGCAGGGGATCGAGCATTACGGGCGGCCCGAGGCGCGAGACGGTGTAGGGCTGATGCATCGGTCGATGGGAGGCTACGGGCCGGAGGCGGTGGAGGTGGTGGCGGCCTTCGACGTCGACCGGCGCAAGGTGGGGCTGCCGCTACACGAGGCGGCGTTCTCGGCGCCGAACTGCACGACGGCGATCGGGTCGCAGCTGCGCGAGAGCCCGGTCATGGTGCAGATGGGTCCGGTCCACGACGGTGTGGCGCCGCATATGGCCGACTACCCCGAGGAGCAGGCGTTCCGGGTCGCAGACGAGCCGGCGGTAGACGTGGCGAAGGTGTTGGCCGAGAGCGGGGCACAGATCCTGATCTCGTATCTGCCCGTGGGATCGCAGAAGGCAGTGTCGGCGTACGCGGAGGCTTGCCTCGAGACGGGCGTGTCGCTGGTGAACTGCATGCCGGTCTTCATCGTGTCGGATCCGGCGTGGGGAGAGCGTTTCCGGGCGGCGGGGATCCCCTGTGCGGGCGACGACATCAAGAGCCAGCTCGGAGCGACGATTCTGCACCGCACGCTGGCACGGCTGTTCGTGGACCGCGGGGTGCGGATCGACCGGACCTACCAGCTCAACACGGGCGGGAACACGGATTTCTTGAACATGCTCTCCCGGGAGCGGCTGGCGTCGAAGAAGGTGTCGAAGACCGAGGCCGTGACGAGCCAGCTGCCCTACGACGCGGGGGCGGGCAACGTACACATCGGGCCGAGCGACTATGTGCCGTGGCAGAAGGACAACAAGGTCTGCTTCCTGCGGATCGAGGGGCATGGGTTCGGGGGGGTGCCGATCGAGCTCGAGGCGCGGCTCTCGGTGCAGGACTCACCGAACTCGGCGGGGATCGTCATCGACGTGCTGCGCTACGTGAAGCTGGCGCGCGATCGCGGACTCTCGGGGCCGCTGCTGCCGATCTCGGCCTGCACCATGAAGCACCCGCCCGTCCAGATGCTCGACATCGAGGCCGCGCGGCGCGTCGAGGCCTTCCTCGGAGAGCAGGCTTGAGATCGCCGCTTTTCTAGAAATCCTCCATCGGGTCGCCAGACGGACACTCGCCGTCCGCCGTCCCGAGACAAGGCGGCTGGGACTGGCGGGTTTCGGCGTCCGCGGCCGAGGCCGACGGAGGAGGTCCGCCGCCCGAGGCGCAGGCGGTGACGGCGAGCAGGACGGCTGCGACGAACAGGGCTCTCTAGGCTCCCCCCCGGGCTCCGCGGCATGCGGGTACGGCCACAGGCTAACGGGCGGTGCGCGAGGCTTCCACTTAACCCTCCGTCTCACAACGAAAAATGCTCGGATTGGGGGGTTGCCGGAGAGCTTCTCACGCGGGTAGACTGCGGCTGCCTTGGAGGGGGCTCTGGGTGGGGAGTGTGCCGTCGCCTCTGCCTTGGAGCGCGCTCCGTCGCGGAGGGCAAGGAGTGCCGAAGGCCGATGTGAAGCGATTGCGTTCCCGCTCGTTTCTGCTGCCGTGGATCTCGAGCTTGGTTCTCGGGCTGCTCCTCGGCTTTGCTGCGTACGCCGCCGAGCCCGCGGCCTCCAACCCGACACGAAACCGCGTCGAGGTCGCCGTCTTCCCCTTTCGCGTGAATAGCGCGAAGCCGCTCGAGCATCTCGAGCGCTCCCTGCCGGAGCTTCTGCGCACGAAGCTCGAGGCCACCGGCCGCGTCACGGTTCGCGACCCGGCGCTGGTGCGCGAGCGTGCAGCAACGCGCGTGGCTGCGGATCCGACCGATACGACGGTTCGGAAGGTCTCGGAAGAGGTCGGTGCTCGCTACGGCGTGAGCGGCAGCCTGACCGAGCTCGCTGGCCGCTTCAGCCTCGACGCCCGCATCGTGGCGACACAGCCCGGGGTGGCCTCGCAGAGCCTCGTGTTCACGGCCTCGAGCGAGGACGAGCTGCTCGAGCGCGTGAACGAGCTCGCCGAGCGCATCGCGTCCATGGTGGCCACCGACGCGAAGCCGCCCGTGATCGAGGTCCGGATCGAGGGCGTGCCGGATCTGCCGCCCGCTACCCACGACAAGCTCGCCACGAGAACAGGGCAGCCCTACGAGCCGGCGTTGACGCAGGCGGATCTTGCGATCCTCAAATCGATGCCGGGCATCGCCGCGGCGGGCGTGGAGGCGGAGCGCAAGCCCGCGGGTGTGGTCGTCGTCTTCAAGCTCGTGTCTTCGACGCGGATCCTCGGCGGCGGCGGCGCCAGCGCCCCGGGTGCGCGCGTTGCCGAGATCCAGATCAAGGGCAACCGGCGCATCGAGGCGGACGCGATCCGTGCCCGCATCTCCACCAAGGCCGGCGAGCCCTACGACGCCCAGCAGGTCGCGGCCGACGTGCGCGAGGTCTTCGGCCTCGGCTTCTTCCGCAACGTGAAGGTGCTCACGGACGAGACGAAGGACGGCCGCGTCCTCACCTTCGAGGTCGAGGAGAACCCCGTCGTCCGTCAGATCGCCATCTCGGGCAACGACAACATCGACGGCGAGAAGATCCGCGACGCCCTCACGCTCACGACCGGCGCCACACTCGACTACCCTCTTCTCTACGAGAACGTGGCCCGGATCGAGGGTCTGTATCGCGCCGAGGGCTACTACCAGGCGAAGGTGCACCAGCGCATCGAGCCGCTGCCCCAGGGCGCCGTGTCCGTCACCTTCGAGGTGGACGAGGGCGAGAAGCTCCGCCTCACCGAAATCCGCTTCGAGGGCAACGAGGCGATGGAGACGGACGAGCTCATAGCTGCCATGAAGACCAAACCGTGGCGCTTCTACTCCTACGCCACGCAGTACCTCGACAAATCCGGCACCTACTCGGAGCCGGTCTTCATGCAGGACCTGCGCGGCGTGGAGCAAAAGTACACGGACGCCGGCTATCTGCAGGTCGAGCTCGGTGAGCCCCGGGTCGAGGTCGTGGAGGGCGGGCTCGTCGTCAGCGTCAGCGTGAAGGAAGGGCCGCGCTTCAGCGTCGGCAAGATCGTGGTGAAGGGGGATTCGAACGCCGACATCGAGGCGCTGCAGGAGATGCTGCTCCTCAAGGAGGGAGCAGTCTTCAACCGCTCGTTCCTGACGGCGGACGTGGACGGTCTCACGCGGCACTACACGGACCGCGGCTACTACTTTGCAAGCGTCAGCCCGAAGACCGACATGCACCAGGACCGGCAGCTGGTGGACGTCGAGTTCGACGTGCAGCGCGGGCCGCTCTATTTCGTCAAGGAGATCGGCGTCAGTGGGAACACGACGACGCGCGATCCGGTGGTGCGTCGCGAGATCAAGCTCGTCGAAGGGCAGCTCTATTCGGCCCGCGCCATCGACACGAGCAAGCGGCGGCTCAAGAACACGGGCTTCTTCGAGGACGTGACGTTCGAGCCGAAGCAGACCGACTACCCGAACCAGCTCGACCTCGACGTCAAGCTGGTGGAGAAGCCGACGGGCTCGCTCTCCTTCGGCGCCGGCTACTCGACGCAGGACAGCTTCATCCTCACCGGATCGCTGGCCGAGTCGAACCTTTTCGGGCGCGGCTACGCCGCGCAGCTCTCCGCCGACGTCGGCGGCCAGACGGATCGCTTCTTTCTTTCCTTCAGCGACCCGTATTTTCTCGGCTCGGACTTCAGCCTCGGAACGACCATCTACCTGACGCAGCTCAGTTACGAAGACTTCGAGGAGCGGCGCCGGGGGGCGGATATCTCGGTCGGTCACGCGCTGAACGAGGACAACACGGCCCGCGGCTTCGCGACCTACGGCTTCAACCAGCGCCAGGTGGTGGAGAACATCGGCGTGAGCGCGGCGTCCGTGATCTTCCGCGAACTCCTCGGGGATCAGCTCAGCACCAGCATGCTGGGTCTTTCGGCACGCATCGAGCAGATCGACGACCGCATCGCGCCGAAGGCAGGCTACCAGGCGGCGGGCACTCTCGAATACGCCGGCCTCGGCGGCTTCTCGAAATTCATGCGGATGGAAGGACGTGGCGCCTACTATCTGCCGGCTCCATCCTGGTTCCCGCTACCCTCGACCTTCGTTTTCGCGGCGCGAGGCGGCTGGACTCCGCCCTTCAACAGCATCTCCGACTACAACTTCAGCAACGTCTTTGTCGGAACGGGCTGTGCGGGCAACGGACAGACCTGCCCGCTCAACCTGATCGACTCCGACCTCGTGCTGCCGCTCACGGAGCGTTACTTCTTGGGCGGCCTCGGAACGTTCCAGCTTCGCGGCTACAAGGCGCGGTCTGTGGGGCCCCGACGCTCGATCCTGTACGCCGGCGACCTCGGCGGCTTCCTGTCCAGCGCCTTCGGCGGGACCAAGGGCCAGTTCGGGCCGGAAGGTCCCTACACGCCGGTCGGGCGCAACGCCGGAACCGGCGAGTGCGTGGACGGGGTGTCGTCCGGCGTCAACGCCCAGGGCAACGGGAACGGCCAATGCAACAAGATCACGGACGAGAAACTCTCGGAATTCGCCGACCTCGATGAGACCGACGTGATCGGCGGCAACAAGTTCGTCTCGCTCAGCCTCGAGTACCGCTTCCCGATCTCCGAGACGCTCGGCCTGATGGGCATCCTCTTCTTGGACATGGGTGGAGCGTTCGCGGAGAATGACAACCTCTTCGCGAACAGCGGAGAGTGGCGCTATGGTACGGGCTTCGGCGCGCTCTGGTTCTCCCCCTTCGGGCCGCTGCAGGCTTTCATGGGATTCCCGCTCAATCCGCTCTCGGTCGAGGACAGCTACGTGTTCGAGTTCTCGGTCGGCGGCGCCAACTTCTGATCTTCCGCTCGCGGACGCAAGAAGATCTCTGGAGGGCATTGGCATTATGCGCGTGCACAAGGCAATCGTTCTGCTCGGCCTCGCGGCCATCCTGGCCTGGGGAACGGCGGCGGACGATTCGGGGGGGATGAAGATCGGGATCGTCGACCTGCAGCAGGCGTTGCTGTCGAGCGAGGAAGGTAAGGCGGCGAGAAACGAGATGGAGCGCAAGCAGAAAGAGGCCGAAGGCCAGCTGCAGCCGATGATCGACCGCCTCAAGTCCATCGACGAGGAGCTCAAGAGCAAGAAGTTCGTGCTCTCCGAAGAGGCGCTTTACCAGAAGCAGCTCGACGCCGTGCAGCTCAAGGGCGAGATCGATTCGCGCATGAAGGAGCTGGACGGCAAGATGAAGGTGGATGGCGAGCGGCTGCTGGGGCCCATGCGCAAGAAGTTGGTCGACGCGATCACGTCCATCGGAAAGGAGCAGGGCTTCACCCTGATCCTCACCAAGGACGCGCCGGGGCTGGCCTACTCCCGCGAAGCGCTTGACATCACGGATCTCGTGATCCAGCGCTTCAACAAGAAGGGCTAGCGGAGCCCGGTGGAGGGCGTTCACGCCACGGCCATCGTCGATCCGAAGGCGCGGCTCGGAGCGAACGTCCGCATCGGTCCTTGGTCCCTGGTGGGGCCGGACGTCGTGCTCGAGGACGGCGTCGAGGTCGGACCTCACGTTGTCGTGATCGGCCGCACCACGGTCGGCTCGCGCACCAAGCTCTTCCCCTTCGCGGCGGTAGGCGGCGAGCCGCAGGACAGGAGCTTTACGGGTGAGTCCACCGAGCTCGTGATCGGCGCCGACAACGTGATCCGCGAGCACGTCACGATCCACGTCGGCACCCCGCGTGGGGGTGGGTGTACGCGCATCGGTGACGACAATCTGATCATGAACGGCAGCCACATCGGCCACGACAGCCGGATCGGTTCGCACTGCATCTTTGCAGCCTTCACCGGTCTGGCGGGCCACGTGGTCGTCGAAGACCACGTGGTGCTGGGCGCTTACACGGGCGTACACCAGTTCGCGCGCGTGGGAGAGTCGGTGATGGCCGCGGCGAACGCCAAGGTGAGCAAGGACTGCGCGCCGTTCTCGCTGATTGCCGGTGACCGTGCGCGCCTGGTCGGTGTGAACGTCGTCGGACTGCGCCGCCGGAGCTTTCCCCCCGAGACGGTGCGTGCGATCCGGCAGGCCTTCCATGTGCTCTTCTACTCGAAGCTCCGCTTCGAGACGGCGCTCGCCCGGGTCCGCGAGGAGGCGAATGCGAGCCCCGAGGTGCAGCGGCTCGTGGCCTTCCTCGAGAAATCCGAGCGGGGATTCACGCGCTGACGGGGATGCTCGGCCTGATTGCGGGGCGCGGCCGGCTTCCTCTGGATATCGCGCGCGCCGCACGACGTCGCGGCCTTGGCGTGGCCGCCGTCGCCTTCCACGGCGAGACCGATCCCGAGCTTGCGGCGAACGTGGATTGCATCACCTGGCTCCACCTCGGCGAGCTCGCGGCTCTTCTCGATGCCCTGCACGCTGCTGGTGCCGAGGACGTGGTGATGGCAGGCAAGATCCTGAAGACGAGCCTGTATGGGGACCTGGCCAGCCTCAAGCCCGACGCGCGCGCCATCGCGCTCTTCGCAGGGCTACGCGATCGCAGCGACGATGCGATCCTCGGCGCCATCGCCGACATCCTGGCGGGCGAGGGTTTCCTGCTGCGGCCCCAGGCCGAGCTGGTTCCGGAGCTGCTGGCCGAAGCGGGTGTCCTCGGTGGCGTCGCCCCCGGCGAGGCGCAGCGGCGCGACGCCGCCTTCGGCTGGCGCATCGCGAAGGCGCTGGGACAGGTGGACGTGGGCCAGACGGTCGTGGTG